>JBAXJW010000104.1:0-5648 GCA_037137635.1 bacterium
CTTCTATAAGATGAGAGAGTCCTTTAACTTTGATTATTTCCTGTACTGCTTCTTTTAGGCTATTGCAGCTATCGAGATCTAACTGGTGACCGAGGGTAGCTGAAACGTCTCCCTGTACGTCTAATCCGACTACGCATGTTTTCACATTGTGTAAGGCTGCCATTCTAGCGATGTTAAGGGCTAGGGTAGTTTTTAGAACTCCGCCCTTTGTTGTAAAAATTGCCATTGAGGTTGGGGATATGTGTGAGTTTAAAAAACCATATCGTTCACCGATCGATGGAATATCTTCCAGTTTCCATTCTCTTCTGGTCACGGCTCCGCCTCCAGTTCGTTCGGGAGCGGGGATGTTTCCTTTGGCGGCGGCTTTTGCAAATGAAGTATTGGAAACTTCTGTGCCGAATATTTTTAAGATTTTAGAAACTGTGTATGTTTGTTCTTTTTCTGTGTTGCTCATTGTTATCTCCCTATGTCTAATCCTAACGCTAAGTTTTAGATTTTGGTTGCTAGGTAAGAAAAAAATCCAACCGATAGCTATTGCGTCGCGGCATGGGTTTTTTAGAGTTTCTAGGTTACTAGGTTATATTTTTTGTCTTTCAGAAATTTTTGCTGAAGCTGCAAATCCAATTCCTGCCAAAACTAATGAAACTCCACTTACTATCCAAAGTTGGTTTATGTTTATTGAACCCTTTTGGGAAAAGAGAAGAAGGAAAGCGGCCGCAACTCCAAAAGTAACCATGCTATCTAATGAAAGAGCAGTGGCTCTAAGGTTTGGCGGTATAATTCTATTTAAAAGAGTTTCTCTGATCGGAAAAAAGATTCCGAGAAAAAAAACAGCTCCCGCATAGAACGCAATAAATGACCAAAAATTTGTCGCATAGCCAGCATGTATTTCGCTCAATCCAAAAATTGATAGCGTGAAAAAAAGAAGAAGTGGAAAATTGTTTTTCACTTTAGAGGGTAGTCTTTTGTAGGTCAGATTTCCTAGCATCCTCGACGCTGAAAGAATTGCGAAGAAATATCCAAAAATCCAAGGATTGTTCGCTTCTTTTGCGAAGTTATCAACGTAAGGTTGGAAGTTCAGGTTTCTTATTGCCCATTCAAGACCGTAGAAAATTCCAGTGGGAAAAAGAAATACTATAAAGCTTCGAGAAAACTTTAAACTTTCAAAATTAAATTTAAGTTTATTGTTCTTTGAGGGTAGGGGAGTGTCTTTCTCGATGTTTACGATAAAGAGACTAATAAGACACAGTAGAATTAAAAAGCTCCAATAATAAAGCGGTTTTTTGTTTGAAAGAAAGAAACCTAAAAGCGCATTGGTAACGGTTGCGAATCTTCCGATTAATTCTAGAGAAAAATAAAAAGAGGTGTCTGATTTTCCAAGTGCCTCGAAGTTTGAAATCTCTCTTAGCCAAGCCGCCTGGGCTCCTTCTGTGAAAGTGAATCCCACTCCGATCGTTAAAAAACCAATCCAAGTGTATGTTGTGAGTGCCATCATAAAAGCACCTACTATTGTTAGTGTGAGGCCGATTTGAATAGAAAGCTTTCTGGAGTACTTGTCTGCAAAAATGCCAGTGGGAACTTGAAGAACGCTTTGAGTAAGGAAGAAAATCCCAAGTGCCTGAGCAAGGTCTTGAAGGCTATGGTTTGCTCGAAGAAGAGCGATTGCCCAACAATTGTAGAAAAAAACGTTTACGGAATCGAAAAAAAATTTATAGGTTTTAATTTTAAACATTATTAGACTCCAAACTTTCTTTTTGATGAAAAAACTCCAACTGTATAAGGAAAAAGTTTGGATTTCTTTTGTTCTTTCTCTAGCTTTGATGAAATTTGTGTAAGTTCATTTACGAGACTTACTGTGTTTGCCTCGAAAATTGAAACAGTTGCCTCATCTACTAAGCAGGTGATTGTGGTTCTGTATCTTTCATTTTTTGGAATTTTCCAAAATTGATGGAAGGCTCTCTTGATGTTTTGATCTCTTACTTCTGCAAACTCATCGTTATACGGAATAAATATCCAGTCTTTTGATGTTATAGAATTTTTTGAAAAAGTTTCAATGAGTCCATTATCGTAAAGTTCTTTTAGTATTTCTTCAGAGTCTTTTTTTGGAAGATTGAATTCTTTTTCAATTGTTTCAAGAGTGATTTTTCTATGTTTTTGAAAATCAGATATATACATTAAAAATTCCCAATGTATTGGATCTTTCAAAAGAAGTTTTAGTTGAACTCTATTCACGATTAACGTTGTTGACGGGTCTGGGTTGTTAGTTTCGCGTTTACTGGATGTGTTTAGCTTTTCTTGGAATAGTGCTTTTTCAGATGCTTTTGGGAGATGATCTCTCAACCAAGCAATCAGTCCGATTCGTAAATCTAAATTTAAAGTTTCTATCAAAAGCTTAGCGATTTCTAGAGTAGGTAGAAATCCAGATTCAACTTTTGAATAGTATTGCTGAGTGATAGGTAGTTGATTTTCTTTCCAAAAAGCTCTTGCGGAAGGGTATTTTTCTTTTCTTTTTTCTGAAATAAGTAGGGCAAATTCTTGTTTCATGATTTTCATTTTTTATAGCCGATTGTTTCTTGAATGTAAACTGCTATATTCCATAACACATAGGATTTGACACAGGGTCGTGCAGCGTATTAGAAACAATCTCATGAGAAATAAAAAAATATTATCAACCCTAATTGTTACTAGCCTTTTTGGCGGTGCTGTTGGCAGCTTAACTGGTGGAGCAGTTTCTAAATTGCTTTTCGCAGGTGGAATTGGCAAAGAATCTGGTCGAAGTGGCGGAGACGGATCTGACAAGCTTGGAAATGACAAGCTTCAAGGTGGAACTGTTTCTAAATTGTTTATTGCAGATGGTTCTGACAAGCTCGGTGGTTCTGGCAAAACTCAAGAGGGTGGCGATGGCTCCGAAAAATTCGGCGGCTCTGGTCTCTTGGATAATTCTGGTGGAGACGGGCAGCCAAAGTTTGGCGGGACTATTTCCAGTTTATATAGCGGTGGATGCACTAATGGCGGAGGAGTCGGTTAATTAATTTTACTAGCCAATATCGGCTGGAGACAAAAAAACACCCCGAATTAGATTTCATTTGATTTGTAATTTTTGCGGATTAACCAATCGAATGATCTCTGACTGAGATCGGGGATGTTCTAAACATACCATAGAGCATCTCCTAATCAATCATAAAATTTCGGGCAAATTTTATGCGCATTAGCGCAGGAGGATGCATGGAAAAAAACAAACCTATATTATCAATCGTACAATTTAAGGGCGAAGAGAATCACAATATCGGGGCAGCTTGGCCCCGGGATGGAAAAGATTCTCTAAGGCTTTCATTGAATTTAAAGCTGCTTGGCGAAGAAGCGGCGACCATCAGACTAAAAGCATTCCCAAATGATTTTAATGACAGAGCTTTTGTCTTAGACGGTTATCTCGGACAAGTTCTTGAAAAGATTAAGGCTTCAAAAACTGGTGAGAAAAAACCAGAGCGCGCACCTTTAATGGATGCAGTTATCAAACATGAAGAAAAGTGGATAAACATTGGTTGCTTTTGGAACAACTCAAACAATGGCAATCTTGATTTTCAATTAAAACTTAAAGACATACCAGAAGAATTAAAAACGGAAAATTTTTCCGCTCTAATATTTCCGAACAAAAGATATTTCGCGCATGAGGGCTCGGAGGTAGATGCGCATTCTTCTGGAGGTGAGTCGTGAGAAAATCGCGACTCATCTCCCTTTTATTTGTCGCACTAGGATTGAATAATTGTTCAAGTCTAGATTTCGACAAAAAAACAATGCTTGTCTCCATGGCGGTTGGGACTGTCAGTGGCGCAGCTCTTGGAGCTGCCTTGGATAAAAAGGGAGGACTTAATAGAGATCAAGCGATGGGAATGGGAGCCACTGTTGGAGCTGCATCAGGAGCTCTTCTTGTGAGTGGTTTTGGAAGCGAATCAAAAGTCATTGACACCTCGTTCATTGATTCAATCTTAAAAAATAAAAATAAAAAGCAAAAAAATGAAACATCTTTTTTGAGTTCCACTCAAATCTTTCCGCAGGAAATTCCTTCGGAAGTAAAAAAAATGCTTAAGGCTCCCAGAATTAAAGTTGATAAAACTTCGTGGGAAGAAATCGACAATTCCTGGCACGAGCCACATAGAGTGTTCCAATACATAGAGGGAGGTTTAGAATGAAAAATAATCTAAATATAAATAAAATTAAATTCGTCGTTATTTCAAATATACTTTTTGGATCGACATTTATTTTCGCGGATCAAGTGACGGTTAAGATTTCCAATCTTGTGAGTTACATTACAAGCATTGGTCTTATTGCTGCTGTCGGCTTTTTCGTCTTTGAAACTGTTGCGGCACTTGCAACGCAAGCAGGTATGAGTCGGGTGAAATGGGTTGCCTTTTCAGCGGTACTCATGGCGATAGCGAAATACTTACTTCCAGCACTGATTCAAACAGTTTCGTAAATTGGAGAAATAGTATGAGAATTTCATCTAGCAAGTTTCTGTTGGCAGAGCCAAAGATTTTAGGACTGACTCAAATTGAAATAATGGCACTCGTGATTCTTTCTTCATTAGTGGCAGCGATTTCGTCGAGCGGTCTTTTGACTCTTGGTTTGATATTCGCCTCTTATTTTTCGGTTTTGATCGTGAGCTCATTTTTAGGAACTGACTTGGTTGTTAGTTTTTTAAGAAGAATCCTGCCAGATCAAAAAAAAAAGGAAAATAACTTCAATTTAAACAATTTAGTCATTTTTCAAGTCAAATCTCAGTTTGACTATTCCCACTTTGATCAACTTGTAAGCTATCACAATAGATTTCGGGGAAGCTTTCACAATAAACCAGAGTCTTTTCACTTCTCGATTTATTTTAGAAAGAGGGAGTTTAAAAACTTTGATTTTCCTTTGGAAGATGAATCAATTCAAAATCCCATTGAAGTTTTAAGAAATGAAAGGAGAAGGGCTTATCTCCAAAACAGACTTTGGCAAAACAAAGTCTTTCTTATTTGCGAGAAGAAGTGGTTTTCTGATCTCTTAAGTTTTGCTTCGAGCTGTAAGATCCAAATTGAGCAAATAGATTTTGACGAAAGTTTTCTAAATTTTGATAAGTTTAATATTTCAAGTGGAGAAGCGTTTCATTCCATAGAGGATGGAAGCGTCCATGCCTTTGGCTTGAAAACTCTGCCTACAGAGTTCGATCATGCTGACTTATTTCAGTTTATAAATTCATTAAATTCAGAATTAGACTTTTCTATCAGTCTTAAGAAAATGTCCGCAAAAAAATCTATAGATCGGATTTCCTTCAAACAACGAAGAATTGCTGGTTTCTCTGGAGGGGATGCCAAGGGCGAGATTGAAGAGAGTCTTTCGATAGAAGCTATTCAAAAGACTCTATTGAATTTGATCTCTGGAGATGAGTCTATTTTGAAAGTTCAAGGAGTGCTTGCAGTTTATTCACCAACTAACGCATTTGAACTTCCTTTCGGAGCTCTCTCAACATCTTTTAAAAAAATGAAACATCTTTCTACCGAAGAGTTGAGAGATTTTTGTCTTGGAAAACAAGATAACTTTTTTACAATATCTATGACGGCACTAGAAGCCAGTGCCATAGCTCCTCTTTTTCCTCATTCATATGATAATGT
>JBAXJW010000105.1:0-5640 GCA_037137635.1 bacterium
CAGAATGAACTTGAGTTTTTTAGCGAACCCAAAACAGAGCGAAAAGTAAATTGGAAAGAGATCTTAGAAGAGGTTTTTGAGCGTAGTCAGGGAAGTGAAAATCTAGAGGCGCTCCTTAGCCAATTAAAAATATGGATTGCGAGCTCTTTAGCTTGTCATGGAAGTGTTCGGCGAGGTCAACGTCTTACGAATGATGAAATAAAGGCGCTTCTTGTACAATTAGATCAGGTTGATTGGAAAGAGTTTTGTCCGCACGGAAGGCCTACGTGGATTTCTTTTTCCCATATAAAACTTGAAGAGGAATTTCATCGTTAATGAAATTACAAAGAAGATTCATTCGCTCCATCGAGGAGTGGTCAGGAAAAGTACCTCTTTCTGTATTGGGTCCTACGGGCAGTGGAAAAACTTCTACGGTTTTGAATTTTTCAAAAAAACTTTCCTCTAAGCCTCTGCTTGTGAGTCTTGATTCGGTCTCTGCCTATAAAGAATTAGATTTAGGATCCTCAAAGCCTTTGGGTGAGGAAAGATCTGCTTTTCGCTGGTTGGGTCTTGATCTTGTTTCTATTGGTCAAAAAATGAATGCTTCTATTATGAAATCAGCGGTCCTTAAGGGTTTAAGGGATGTTGATCCAGCGATTCAGCCACTTGTTTTTGTAGGTGGAACTCATTTTTATGAGCGATTTCTTTTGGAAGGTGCGGCTCCCGGAGCTGCAAGTGACCCTGCTTTTTTGAAAGAGCTAAAAGCCCAAAGTGTGCAAAAAACGCTAGAAGATCTTACGAAGGTTGATTCTCGATGGGGAAGTTTTTTGCATATAAATGATCAGTTTCGAATCTTTCGCTATGGAGATTTAGTCTTAAGACAAGGTTTGAGCTTTGATCTACTCCGCCAGGGAAGCGATCGGGCACTCTATCCTGAGGTAGAAACTTTAGTTTTAGATGCTGAGAAGGATGCTCTAGAAAGCAAATTAAAAGCTCGAATCGATGCGATGTTTGAGTCGGGCTGGCTTGAAGAGGTTCAAGTTCTATTGAAAAGCTTTCCTGCTACGGCTCCAGGGCTTCAAACAATTGGTTATGTTGAGATTTTAGAGTTCTTGGTTCATCAAAAAACAAGCTTCACAGAACTTAAAGAGAAAATACTGATTCGCCATCGACAGCTAGCGAAGCAGCAACGTACGTGGCTTCGATCTCTTGTAAAAATTTAAATTTAATTTTGGACTCGATCGACGGAGATAATGCCTTCGAGTTGTTCAAGTTCTCGAATACACTCGTGCAATTGAGTTTTGTCGCTCACTTCAAGATCAAACATTCCTGTCGCTTTTTTATCATTACGAGCACGGATATTTGCTGATTTGATGTTCACGCCTTTTGCAGAGATAACTTGCGAAACTTTATTCAAGATTCCAGGCTCATCTTTGCAAAAAATCTTAATTCGAACCATTAGATTGCGAGCATTTGGATTGATATCCCAGATCACATCGATGGCTCTGTTTGGATCAAGGTCGAGGATCTTTTTACAATCAAGTTTGTGAATCATCACTCCTTTACCACGAGCGATGTATCCCACGATTTCTTCTCCAGGAAGAGGGTTACAGCATTTACCAAAACGAACCAGAACTTCATCCTCAAGTCCTCTGATTTTGATGAGCGAGCGAGTTCTTGTTTTATTGGCTCCATTGAGAGGAGCTTTTTTCTTAGTGTCAGCAGGTTCTGTCTCAACAGGTTTTGAGTCGGGAAAGATAAATTCAAGAAGTTTCTCGGGACCCGCTTTTCCGTATCCGATTGAGATAAGCATTTCGTCAAAGGAGGCGAAAGAAAGCTTGGAGATAACTTCTTCGAGATCCTTTCGTTTTTCGATCTTCGTCATGCTTTCACCAATGCGTTTGCATTCGCGTTCGAAAATTTCAAGGCCCAATTCACGAGCTCGACCACGTTCTTCAGAGCGTATGACTTGGCGGATTTTCGCTTTAGCGCGACTTGTTTTAACGATCTTGAGCCAATCTTTGTTCGGACGAGCGTTTGGTCCTGTGAGGATTTCAACGGTATCGCCTGAGCGTAGTTTGTGTTTGAGGGGTACGATGCGGCCGTTTACTTTTGCTCCTAAGCATTTGTTTCCGACCTCTGTGTGGACCGTGTAGGCAAAGTCGAGAGGGGTAGCTCCTGAAGAAAGTTCGTAGATTTGCCCTTTAGGCGAAAAAACGTAGATATCACTCATGAACAGTTCAAGTTTGAGTGATTCAAGGTATTCAGAGGGACTTTCGGAGTCCTGATTTTCAGCTAATTTGCGAAGCCAGTGAAACTTAGAGCTGTCTTTTTCATTGAGGCGACCACTTTTGTATTCCCAGTGCGCAGCAACCCCGAGTTCAGCAACCTTGTGCATTTCTTGGGTTCGTATCTGAATCTCTAAACGCTCGCCATAAGGTCCGATCACAGTTGTATGGAGTGATTGGTACATATTGTTCTTAGGCATCGCTATATAGTCTTTAAAGCGGCCAGGAACGGGTTTAAAAAACGAGTGCACGATTCCTAAGACTTCGTAGCACTCACTCATCTTTTTTGTGAGTATGCGAAATCCTACGATGTCGTGAATATCTTCGAAGTTTACTTGTTGAGACTCCATCTTTTTAAAAATGGAGTAAAAATGCTTTGCTCGTCCTACAGCATCTACGGTGAGTCCGTATTGCGAAACCTTATCAGTAATGATTCGAATCAGGTTTTGGATGTATTCATCTCTCTCAGCTTTTTTCTTGTTGATGAGCTGAGTGATTTTTTTATAAACGTCGGGCTTAAGATATTTAAAGCTCAGATCTTCGAGCTCGATTTTCATCCAGCTAATTCCAAGCCTATTTGCAAGAGGAGCGTAGATCTCAATCGTTTCTTCGGCGATTTTTTGTTGTTTTTCGGGCTTCAGGTGATGAAGTGTGCGCATGTTATGCGTACGATCGGCAAGCTTTACGAAGATCACTCGAATGTCTTTGGCCATTGCTAAAACCATCTTACGAAAGTTTTCAGCTTGCTTTTCGTGGCTCGTGCTGAATTGGATTTGAGAAATCTTGGTAACGCCGTCGACTAGAAAGGCGATTTCTTGGCCAAATTCCTTTCTAACATCATCGAGAGTTGCGGGAGTATCTTCAACAGTATCGTGTAGGATTCCTGTAATGATAGAGGGAAGGTCCATTTTCATGGTCGCAAGAATTTTTGCAACACTTAACGGATGAACAATGTAGTCTTCTCCTGACTTTCTTTTTTGTCCTTCATGTCGAGTGTGGGAGAATTTATAAGCTCGCTCTATAAGACCAAAATCTGCATCAGGGTAATAGGTTTTGATAACCGCATTCACTTCTTCAAGAGTTACTTGGTTATCAAATTCTTCCATCTTAGGTGAGGTTGTTTAACCCTGTAGTTTTTTTCGGATGATAGACTCGATTTCTAAAGTCACTCGATCAAGTCGATCGTTTAAAACAGAGTAATCAAATTCTTCGATACGGCTCAGTTCTCGGCTAGCGTTTTCGAGGCGACGACGAATATCGTCTTCGTTTTCTGTTCCTCTTTTACGCAATCGAGTTTCTAAAACGTCAAAATCTGGGGGTTTTATAAAGAAAGTAAGAGCTTTTGGATACGCAGACTTAATAGAAGCTGCACCTTGCACATCGAGAGTGAGAAAGAGAATTGCTCCTTCTTTAAGCGCCTCATCTATGAATTTTTTGGTTGTTCCATATCTGTAGCCATGAACAATAGCCCATTCAGCAAGTTCTTTTTTTTCTACGAGTTGATCAAAGTCGGGATCTCCTACAAAGACATAGTCTTGGTTGGGGATTTCAGTATTTCTCTGAGGTCGAGTTGTTATACTGATACTTCTTCGTGAATTTGCAAAACGAGACATTAATTCGCGAGTCAGAGTTGTTTTTCCACCGCCACTGGGAGCAGAGATCACAACTAACATCGAAGAATATTGGCTCGATTGTGAGGCTTTATCCATTTCAATATCCTAGGCTCTGTCCCTTAAATCATCAAGGCATTGCCTGAGACTCTTTGGGAAGAAGATTCGAAAATCTGTCTGATAGAGTTTCTCTCGCTAAAGAAGATAAAATAATATGTTGCGAATCTAGAACAACGAGGGATTTTACTTTTCGTCCCTTCGTCGCGTCTATTACTCGGTGCATGCGTTCCATGTCTTGGCAAAATCTACGCAAGGGTTCTGAGTCATAAGACATGATTCCTGTCACGCGATGCGCAGGAACTGTATTCGAAAATCCAACATCAAGGACGTATCCTTCTAAAGCGACACGTGTCATTTGAGACCTTTCATGAATTTAGCATCGAAATGTCTATAGCGATCGTATCTCTTTTTCATTCGTAGAGTGTCTTTAGTCTTACTGATTCTTTTAAGTTGCTCACTTAAAACAGTGTGGAGAGTTTCAATCATTTGTTCACCGTTTTCTCCTGCGTTTGGAAAATCAACTTCAATCATTTCATCGCAAAGTTTTAATTCTATTAAGTGAGGAGCTGCAGATTTGAGAGCAATAGCGGCTTCTTTAGATTTCGAAGCGCTCGCCCAAAGAATAGCAGCGCAACTCTCAGGACTGATTACAGAATAGGTAGAATTTTTGAACATAATCACAACATCTGTGCACGCTAATGCAAGAGCTCCGCCTGATCCACCTTCACCAATAACAACTGTAAGAGTGGGAACATCTATAGCAAGAAGATTGTAAATAGAAGAAGCAATCGCTTCAGATTGACCGCGCTCTTCGGCGCCAATTCCAGGGTAAGCACCAGGTGTATCAACAAATGTAATAAGAGGGAGGCCGAATCTTTCTGCAAACTCAAAGGCTCTCTGAGCTTTGCGATAGCCTTCGGGGTGAGGCATTCCAAAGTTTCTCTCGATCTTCTCTTTGGTTTTTCTGCCTTTTTGGTGCCCCACGAAAACAACACTTTTTCCCTCAGGAAAAGCCTTCGAAGGACGCAATGTTCCGAATCCTGCTATGAGAGACTTGTCTTCTCTGAAGAGGCGGTCGCCCTTGATCTCGGTCCACGAAGAAAACATGGAGTCAAGGTAATCTTGTGTGTACGGACGCGCAGGATGTCGAGAGAGTTCTACGCTCAACCATGCAGCCGATTGAGACAAGTCTTCGTTTGCCTGTGGTTTCTTGTTGTTTTCCCTGGTTTCTTCCATTTTCATAGGGGAAACGCTCGCAGATCCACTAATTCTTTGCAAGGTTCAGCGCAGCTTTTTAGGGTCTTTTAAAGAAAAAGAATTTATTTTAAAAAAAAGTTTGAGCACTGCTTGACTCCCGCGCACCTTGAACGTACACCATTAAAACACTCAGCGAGTTACCAGTTAACTCTGAGTTGTTCTTTGAAAACTAAATAGCAAGTGACGAGCGAGTGAAGTCGACTCAAGCTACTCTGAAAAGAGAAGTTTGAAAATCGATACTCGCAGATGTCCTTGTCAATTTTTGAGATGCTTTTTAATAAATCACAGACCCTTAAAAGTTTGTGACAAAAGCAACAGTAATTTAAATTTAGCTAGCGCTTCATAAGGTAAAAGATATGAAGTTGCTGAGCTTAGGATTTTATGAAGAGTTTGATCCTGGCTCAGAACGAACGCTGGCGGCGTGCCTAACACATGCAAGTCGAACG
>JBAXJW010000106.1:0-5639 GCA_037137635.1 bacterium
ACTTAAAGGTGCACATTCAATACCAGACTTTAGCAATGTGCGTGAAGCTGAGGACTTATTTAAAAAAGTATTGCAAGAAGCGCAACCAGAGCAAGCAGACAAATTCCTTAAATCATCTTCTTTTAAATCCGGCTTTAAAACTTGAATAGAATTTGTTGGGCCAACATAGATATTCGTTAAATTACCTAACTCTAGAGAAGCAGCACTTTCAGTTGAAACACTTCCCGAAAAGGACTTTCCAGAAGATTGATTTGTCCAAGAAGATCCAATTTTTTTATTTGAAAAATCAACAACATTCAAAGGATCAAAATGAGTATGAGTTACTTGTGCACCAAATATATTCGAGAGTTTTTGAAAAAGCGAAGCTGTTGAACGAACAGTACTTGTGTTTTCAAGAAGAATTTTTTCCTTAGAAACATCCAGTAAAAGCGTAAATCCTAAAGCAGTGACCATCCCTACCAAACCGACTGCGATCATTAACTCAACTAACGTCAACCCTTTAAGTGATCTGAATTTTTTAAACTTTTTCAAAACCCCTCCCTTTGAAAAATTATTGTTTAATTGGAGAACATCTGAGCAACCCACTTACGGCACAACTCAAACCCTTTTCTTCTGGTTTCGTTGCATTCGGATCAGTTTTTCCACCACAGTAAATTTCGTGATTGCCCGTTTGTAAATTTTTCTTAACACTCTCTAAATCAAACGGTTGCTCCAGACCAAACGCCCAATTATCGGGTCGATAAATCCGCGCAGGCATATCGTATTTTTTATCTATTGCACAATAGTGAGGGGGTATCGCATTCATTGTATAAGGCGTGAAAAAAATTATACTGTCTTTCCACCCTGTCGTAGAACCATCCTTTTGGGAAGAATAACTCCTCTTACCAAACCCATAGAGATTCCACGGAGCTCTGGTATCATACGTTTTGTTCTGTGAATTTTGAAAAAGGCCCCACGCCCATAACGCCGAAAAAGAAACGTCATCAAAACCTTGTAACACCTCACAATAAGCTCTTATCCCTGTTAACTCTGTTCCCTTAGGACAAGATGGCAAATAGCTATGCATTGATTCATATTCATATCCAGTTCTAAATTTATTGTGACTATACCAATGATCAACTGAACTAAACTCAATAAATACATCCGTATAAGGTTTGTTATCGTTCCACCAAGACTTTATGGCCTTACATTTTTGGATCGTCTGTATTGTGCACTCATCATTAGGACTAGAAGGTTTGCAAGTAAGACCAAAGTATCCACCATGATCCTTAACACCTGCCTTAACTACAGCTGATTTGAATGAATTAAAGTCTATCAGACGCTGATATGTTGAATTTGAGGGATCATACTTGAAAGATTGAGAACCCAAAGAACATTCCCCAAAAGACTGGCTAGGCGCCTCGGGACCATTCGTTCCATAAGATTGCATAGTATTCCAGGGAATATCTAGCTGCTTAGTATTATCTACTACACTATTGTCATCGAATGATAAGTATCGAAGCATGTTTCCATTGGTCATATAGGAACGAGAGCTACACGCTACCTTTATTCCCACAAACTCTTCATCAGGTAGACATTGATGACTACCAACACCATCAACACCCAGAAACACAAAACAGCCAATGGTATTATTTTTAGCCGAACATCTACCCTCTACTATCCTGTAGCCACCTTCAGCTACAACCTTCGGCATTTCTCCCTTAGGTGCAGAACAGCTTGCAGCTGTAGAATTTCCAGCGCTTTGACACCTCCAATCCCACGGGCCTAATCCAGAAACAGACGTGGGTGTTCCTACAGCACACAAATCTTTCGTAGGTGCAAAAAAAACAGCAATGCCATTAGCAGCACCACAAAGACCTGGTGGAGGCTTGGGACACTCTTTAAACTGAATGTTTTCTGGTTTTTCATTCAGAATATCCGTAGATAAACTAAGGAAATCATCTTCATTTAAAACCCACAAATCACTTGAGCCCTCTGGCATTGCGCCTGAAGCAAGGACTAACTTTCCACCTTCGCGTTTTAAATAATATTTGGGCGTTGGAGTTTGATTTATTCTATCAAAAGCAATTGCTTTAAATTCTTTGTCAACCAAACATGTATTCACAACATTTTCTGGTAAAATTTTACCAGAATTATCAGCTAGAAAAACTTGAGATGGATTTTTGGGTAGAACTTGCGCATACTTTCCAGTTTGAGAAGTCAAAGACGTCCATGCAACTCCAGCTGCAAGAGTCTCCTTTTTTAAATATATGGGAAAGGAAAGTTGATTGAACATCGGCTTTGTTGCCTTAAGCGAAGCAACCCACTGCAAGGGGCGAGCAGGAGAAAAAAAGATTCCCCCCTCACGCATACAAAGCGCAATGGCATCATCCTGAACTTTAGTTTTTGTTTTAGTTTTAAAAAAAGTTTTATCCTGAGGGTTAAAACAAAGAGCTGAAAATTCTTCTTTTACTGTACTTGGATTTATAGCTGTCGCTCCAAAACGTGTCCGGGCATGTTGTAAAACAACTGGTCCATCAGAAACAGATTCATAGGGCAAACAATCACCCGGATTTGAAAGAGTACAAGTATTTTCCTCCATAAGAAAAATAAGTCGTCCGTCACCATCAAAATAACTTATATAGGGTGAAACCTGAGGAGGTATCATAGGGACAGCAGACACAACATCCCCTTTCCAATTTGTTCTCAAAGCAATCCAGAATTTAGTTGATTTTGGAATATCTGAATTATTAATCACTGAAGCGAGCTGAATTTCCTCTTGAGGAGAAATAAAAACACCTGCCATAGCAGCATTTCGAAAAACATAACGTCCATTTTTAATGGGAGGTAATACTTTAGTCTTTAACTTATTCCAAGCATCAGCAGTCAATCCATTTACTTGAGAAACAACCCTGTCATCTACTTCACTTGCTAACATTGATTCGGCACTCAAATCATAACATGCCTGAGCCGCATCTTTTCTAAGAAATACATTGGGGGTAAGAATAAATCTTCCACTCGAATAACACAAAACTCTTCGTTTTGAATCGCAACTTGAAGGACTCACCGAAATCTTATCGCTACTTTTTTCACCTACTAAACAATTTCCTTCAATAGCCTTACTAACTTCTAGGCTAAACCTTTTATTAGTTGTCGAATTGTCGAGAGAGCTCAATTCCTTCAAACCCGCTTGCGTTGAAGGATTATCATAATCCGAAGCACATTCAGGAACTCTTGAATCTAAAGCTTCATCAGGCTGCTGACCACACCAACTCTGTACCTTTGTTCCTATCGCCGAACATTGCTTAGCATAGCAACAAACACATCCGACATTTGAACTGATATCACTTGTATCAATCGTTTGTTTGAGAACAGAAGAATAAAGACCATAATTTAAAATATACGGATTCGTATCTGTATTAAACTTGTTGTCCGCATTACAGACTTGTGTACAAGCTTTTGCGGGAGATTTTGCATCTGAATACAAAGCAACTTGTGAAGATGTAATAGTTAGCCCATCATTAGCACTAATGTTTCCCGTAGAACTTGCCAAATAAAAATTTGAATCAAGCGGAATATCTTCAGAATTATTTCCAAGATTATTGGTCTTACTTCGTAAAGATAAACTTGGTTTTACACCTATTGAACTTCCCGAATAGAGAGCGTTATTCCTATTATACTTAATTTTTAAAATGGCCGATAAAGAATCAGACCTCCAAACATTTTCTGTTTTACTTTTAAATTTACAATTAAAAACAGGCTTTTCGATACAAGCTGCACCAGCTAAATTAACTTTATCTAAGAGCCTCATCCCTCTCTCCTGAATGACAGTTCCCTCTGTAAATACTTTTACTTTTTGACTGACTTTAAAAACCGATTGATCTGAATTCTCACTTGCAGAAAACAAAGAAAACGAATCGTCACCACTTCCAAAACCAGAAGGTCTCATCACAATTTTATTTGTCGGTGATATAATTTTGTGACATGGAAACTCGCCGAACCACTTTAAAAGTGACTGAGTTTTAGAAATCCGTAATCCATTTCCTTTTTTGAAACTAACTTCAGCCGTCAGCAACAAAGCAACATCTCTTGCATCTGCTTTGTTAATTTGGTTAGTCGGTAAATTAAGAACCTGATAACCCTTGAATTGATCTGAGGTAATTTTATTTCCTTTAGAGTCTGTTTGACCTTCCACACGAACCCGAATAGGCGTAATAATCGTTCTAAAACTTGGATCATAAGGAACTAAACCTACGGGCATCCCAAAAGGAGAACTCGAATCAAGATTTCGAGGTTTAAAACAACGTTGGTAAGAATTATTTATTTTTGTAAAAATATTTTCGCCATTTGAATCTTTTAAATCATCGCAATCAGAAGATATCCAATCTGATTCTGGAAAAACACTTCTTTTAGTCGAACCCCAACCCCATATTTTTTTTTCATTAGAAAAAGGATCTTCTAAAGGCAAATCCACTCGAATGAATCCCAAACCCGGAGTTGTTTGAGTTGTTGTCATAAAAGAACAAGCCCCGATTGTTAGATTACCGTTGGAATCAGTTGTTTCACGAAGCATTTTGTGAGCTTCGTCTAAAGCTTGAGACAAAGCTCCCTCGAAACCAGTTTTAACCTCTATACTTTTAGTTTGTTCGCGATAAGAACTGACTAAAGAAAAGACTGCTAATGCGGTGACAGTTATAATGGCAAGAGCAATCATTGCTTCAAGGATCGTAAAACCTTTTTTACTATAAACAATCTTCACATCTCATCCTTAATTCATTCCCGTATTATATAAAACAATTGGAGTTTCATAAGTTAGGTAAGTATCTGTTCGTGTTTTCACCGTCGTTGTTTTGGTTCCCGCGAGATCTTCATCCATTGTGCTCAAATACAAAGCGTTTGGGGATTCCACTTGAGAAAAACTATAAGTCACCGTTCCAGAGGACTTGGGATTGGAAGAAGAAGCTGTAATCGAATCAACCATCAACACAGAATCCTTATATTCAATAGGTGTATATTCGGTTTTCCAGTACCCGCCCCCATCATAGAGGTGATTATGAGTGTCTACGCTCATATATTTAGCCTGCAACTTACTCATCACATCACTTGCAGCTTTGATACTTGTAATTTTTTCGTCAAAACATCTTAAGCCTTCATCGTATATAGTCTGACTACTTTTGCCCGGACCAACACCTAATTTCTCATTACTATCAAAAGTCTGATAAAAAATTTCTGTTGCGGAAATACCTTCACCAGGAGCGTAACTATAGTCTGGATTAGGTTTAAAAGATTTCTTCAAGCTATAATTGTACAAATAACCTGGGCCATCATTCCAAATTGTCACAGGAATCGATGCCTTCGTAGAATTGTAAACTGATAACCCAGATGTATTCTTTGTATCTTTTACATCAATTTTAAAAGCATCAGATTCATTATTTAAAACTCTTACACTACCCACACAAAAACTTTGAGATTTCGGAACATTTCCTTCTTTAGTTGATTGCCCTACAAAACTACTCTCAAGCTCGCTATCACCCAAAGAAGAAACCTGACAAGTAGGTGCACAAAAAGAATCTCCAGTTTCAATTCTTAACAAAAACCTAGGTCTTCTCACCACCCCTGTGCTTTGTGCAATTTTCCCAGAACTATCAAAACCAAGGTAA
>JBAXJW010000107.1:0-5576 GCA_037137635.1 bacterium
ATATAGGGTCGTGGACCAAGAAGAAGCATGTCTCCTTTCAGGACATTTATAAGCTGTGGGATCTCATCAATTTTCCACTTTCGAAGAAAGCGGCCAAGTGTTCCTTCGACTCGAGGATCGACTTTGAGTTTTGTTAAGGCACTGTATCCCATATCAATTACTTTAGGGGATCCTAATTTTAATGTTCTGAATTTATAGACATTAAAAATTGTACCGTTTTTCCCAACTCGTTTTTGTTTGTGAATAACGTTTCCGCCTTTTAAGGTTTTTATAAGAGCAGCTACTGTAATTAAGATGGGGCTTACTGCAATTAAGAGGGCGGCAGCAAGAATTGTTTCAAAAACTATTTTGAATTTGTAATAAAGAGGAAGTTTCCTTTGAACGTTAAAGATCTTATTTTGAAATTTTATAAAATTTGAAATAGGTGCTTCGCTCATAATTTTTGTTTCTTCAATCTTTAATGATGTGCTTTGTAAGGACACTTATTTATGATCGGAGCTAAATTACTTTATTTAATGAATATAGTGTGAATTTTTACTTCCCTAGAGCATTTGGTTTTTTATGGAAATCTGGCTTTATATCGTTATGCTTTAAAGCGAAAAAAAATTGTTCGTTTGGACCGTCAAGGATCACTGAAGGAGCTATAAAGTGTGGTTTTGTAAAGTTAGTTACTAAAACAAAAGAGACATAGACAAAATCTTGATCTTTTTTAACGCTCAAATTCGATACTTTGATAGGCGCTTCAATCGAATTCTGTTTTCTATATGTCTCGAAGCTTATTAAATCGTATTTTCCATCAAGCGATACATTCAGCTCAAGGTATTGTTCTGAGCTTTCGTCAAAAAAGAAACACTCAAAGCAAGTCTTTTTCCAAAGTTCTTTTCCCTTTTCTAAGCTTTTGAATTCTTTTGGAGAGAAAAGATTTTGGTCGACATCTTTTTGACGAAGCTTATAGGTAAGGGACATCCCTTGGTTTTTTACTTGATCGAGGATGACCTCAATAAATTTCGGATCTGCGTCTTTAAAGTTCAAAAGCTTCAGTGATTCTTTCATCTTGACTCTTTTATTCAAACTGTCAAAAGAGAGAAGTGCAATATCCCTTTGATCCAAATTCTTTGTCTGTGATTCAGCATAGCCAGGAAATGGGTTTGTTTAAAGACATTCATTTTGAGCAATCAATGGGGGTTCCTCTTTGTGCCGAAGATGAGCAAGTAAAGGATTTTTATGAAAGACTTACTTTTGTACTGAGTCATTCCACAAAGGCTCAGTTAGTTGTTTTATTTATAAATGAAAAAGAAAACGCTTCGCTCGTTCAAAGAGAGTCTAATCAAAAAGTTCTCCAATTTTTTTCTTTTAAAGAAAATGAAGCTTTAAAAACTTTTCAAATTCACAAGCACCTTATTTTGGTTGTCAATGGAACGCTTGATCCTTGGAAACTTAAAGTAAAAGAAGGTGTTGGTAGAGCGCGGCGTATTTTGGGTGATATCTCTTTATACCTTTATAAAGAAAAAAAATTACTTTCTTATCTTCACCGTCAAAGTGATGCGGATGTTCGTTTGCCTCTTGATTACTTTAAGGCAGAACTTATTCCAGGCTCAATTGCAGGAACGTATCCTTTTCGTCATTCAAGAGGAACTTTGTCTGAAGAAGAATATAAGGGGCTTTTGGAATACGAGAGTTTTTTGCGTTCTTATGTCGAGGGATTAGTGTACGCAGGCTCTCCTTATGCTTTTTGGGCCTTGGGAAGTACATTGATTTTTGATTTACAGGCTTATGAAAAAATTCGGGGATTTCCTAATGTTCAAGCTGGTGAGGATTTTTATTTCTTAAGTAAGATGCAGACTATGGGGCTTGTTCGTCAGATTGATACGAGTTTTTTTAATTCTTCGCTGGATATTCAGTTAGAAATTGTTGGAAGAAAATCAGATAGAGTTCCTTTTGGAACAGGTCGTGCGCTTGAACGTTTAGAAAAAGGAAATCGGTATCAAGTCTATCCCTTGGAAGCGTTTGAGAAACTTAAAGTGGTGTTGGTTGAGTTGAAACAACTTTCTGAGCACAGAGACGTCCAAAAGTTTTTCTCGCACCTTTCTCCTGAAGATCATTTAAATTTAATGGAATTAAGAAAATCTTTTGAAGGAATTTTCAAACAAAAAACATCTGCTCAGCATTGTTTAAGACAGCTTCACCAGACTTTTGAAGGGCTTCAAACGTTTCGATGGGTGCGAGAAAAAAAAGCGGCCATTTATTTAGAGAAGTCTCACGAAAAGTCTTTTGAAAATTCTCGCGCAAATTCAAGCGCATAGTAGCTGAGAATGATGTCGGCACCTGCTCTTCGAATAGCCATTAGGGCTTCCATCAGGGCTGTTTTTTCATCGAGTAAATTTTGAGCTCCTGCAAGTTTGATCATCGAATATTCTCCGCTTACTTGATAAGCGGCAACGGGAACAGAAGAGTTTTCTTTAAAAAGTCGAATGATATCAAGATATGATCCGGCGGGTTTTACCATCACCATATCCGCACCTTCAGAAATATCTAAAGTGAGTTCACGGAGGGCTTCTCGCGAATTACGCGGATCCATTTGATATGTTTTTTTGTCTCCACTTCGAGGAGCAGAGTCGAGAGCTGCTCGAAAGGGACCGTAAAAAGCAGAAGCGTATTTTGCTGTGTAGGAGAGGATTCCCACGTCTTGAAAGTTTTCACAATCGAGAGCTTTTCGAATAGCGGCAACTCTTCCATCCATCATGTCGGAGGGAGCCACAATATGGGCTCCTGCACGTGCTTGCATAACAGCTTGCTCGGCGAGTATTTCCACACTTTCATCGTTTAGAATTTTTCCGTTTTTGTAGATGCCATCGTGTCCATCGCTGGAATAGGGGTCGAGTGCAACGTCGGTAATGAGAAGGGCTTCGGGAACTTCTTCTCGAAGTCTTCTGATTGCTGAGTAAAGAAAAAACTTTTCATCGAGAGAAATTTTTCCATCAGGACTTTTAAGTTCTTCGCTGACTTTAGGAAATAGTGCAAAGGCTTTGATTCCAAGGCGAAGGGCTTCTTTCATTTGTTCTGCGAGGAGATCAACGCTCCAGCGATAAATTCCAGGAAGAGCAGAAATGGCTTCTTTTTTTTGAAGGCCATCGACTAAAAAAACGGGCCATACAAAATTATGCGGATGCAATTGAGTTTCAGAAACAAGAGCTCTGATCGATGAAGAAGAGCGATTTCTTCGGGGCCGCTGCATCATGTCATAAACCTATCTGAATTTAGAATTTGAATCCAGCCTTTTTAGGTGTCGATAAAAGCTCTGCGACTCGGCCCGGGGGGTGATATATAGAGAGGGCATGAGTGCTAAGAAACGTAAACTCCCAGACGTGGCGATTGAAAATAAGGCTCAGCTAAAGTCGAAGATCGATCGAGTGGGGATGACAAATATTGAAGTTCCCTTGGTTTTTAAGATGAACAAGGAAACCATTCGTTCTTCTGCCAAGGCAGCAGCGTTTATTAGCTTGGATGATCCCAATGTGAAGGGAATTCACATGTCCCGTCTTTTTAGTAGGATTCAAGATCTTGCGGATAAGGTATTGAGCGCCAAAGATCTTGAGAAAGTTGTAAAATCTTTTCAGGAGTCTCATAAGGATATTTCTAAAAGCTCAGAACTTCGATTGAATTTTGAAATTGATCTTCAAAGGCGTTCGTTAACTTCGAACATGATGGGATGGAGAAATTATCCTGTTGAATGTGTTCTCACCTTTGAGAAAGGAGAAGTGCATTGGCAACTGAAGTATCAAGTTGTTTATTCAAGCACTTGTCCGTGTTCTGCTGCTTTGTCTCGGCAGCTTATTCAAGAAAAGTTTTTGTCTGATTTTGCAAAAAGAGGCCCATTGGAAATTGCTGAAATTGCTGAATGGATTTCAAAAGAAGAATCTGTTTGTGCAACTCCTCATAGTCAGAGAAGTTTTGCAAAGGTTGAAGTAACATTTAAGAAAAGTCCAAAAGATCTCATTGCTTCCTTTTTAAATTTAATTCAAAAAACTGAAGAGAAGTTAAAAACACCTGTTCAAAGTTTTGTGAAGCGAAGTGATGAGCAAGAGTTTGCCCGATTAAACGCAGAGAATTTAATGTTTTGCGAAGATGCAGCTCGAAGAATTCATGATTTGTTAGAGAGTTCTAAAGACATTGAAACTTATAAAGTAGAAGTGGAGCATCAAGAAAGTTTGCATCCACATAATGCCGTGGCTCGTGTTTGGTCGAAGTAATTTTTTAAGGTGACACTTTAAGGTGTTCCGTTGAAGAGCTTACCTTCAATGAACTGCTCTATGTATTCTTCAAGAACATCATCTCCAACGAGTTGAAGTTCGTAATCTTCAAAGCCTGTGAGGGTTTTGAGTTCCAAAAGAGCATCATTGCTCAGAGGTCTGCGAGCTATGATGCAAAGTTTATTTTCACGTATAGCCATGGGAACAATGCGGTGTTTGCGAAGTACGCTCATGGGAATTACGCCTTGTACGTGATATTCAAAATCTAGTGAGCTAGCCATTATGATTTATTCTTCGGCTTCAAAACAATTGTCCTAAGTAAAGACTCCGTGAATTCTTTGCAAAGAAAGGATATTCTATGAGAATTGTGTCAAAAAGCTTTACGAATGATCTCAAGACACAAATATCAAAATTGACAGGCCGTTTTGAATTGGTCACTGAGTATAAACCCGCAGGTGATCAGCCCACAGCTATTGCTGAGCTCGTTGAGGGGCTTGAGCGTAAAGAAAAACACCAAGTCTTGATGGGTGTTACGGGATCTGGAAAAACTTTTACAATGGCGAGTGTGATTGCACACGTCAACAAACCTACCTTGGTTATGGCGCCTAACAAAACTTTGGCCGCTCAACTGTATAGCGAATTTAAATCACTCTTTCCTAAAAATGCGGTTGAGTATTTTGTAAGCTACTACGATTACTACCAGCCTGAAGCGTATGTTGTTTCTACGGATACGTTTATTGAAAAAGATTCTGCGATTAATGATGAAATAGATAAACTCCGTCACTCTGCCACTCGTTCTTTGTTTGAGCGAAGAGACGTGCTGATTGTTTCAAGTGTGTCGTGTATTTACGGCTTAGGTTCTCCGGAAGAATATTTTGCACAGATGTGCGTCTTTGAAGAAGGGCAAAAAATTAGACGTGATGATCTTTTGCGAAAATTAGTGAGCGTTCAATACATTCGCAATGATATGGATTTTGGTCGAGGAACTTTTCGTGTAAGAGGAGATACGATCGATATCTTGCCCTCGTATGAGTCAATGCGAGCTATCAGAATCGAGATGTTTGGTTCTTCGATTGAAAGTATTTATGAGCTTGATCCCCTTCGAGGAAAAAAAATCACAAAGCTCAAAAGAGTTGCGGTTTTTCCTGCTTCTCACTATGTGACAAATCCTGATCTTAAAAAAACCGCTATCAATTCGATTTTAGATGAATTGCGCGAGCGTCTCGTAGAGTTTAAATCTCTCGCTAAGACTGCAGAAGCAAAACGTTTAGAAAGTAGAACTCTCTTTGATATCGAAATGATGCAGGAGGTGGGGCATTGTCCTGG
>JBAXJW010000108.1:0-5549 GCA_037137635.1 bacterium
AGATAATACTTAAGGGATATCCGCGTTTTGCAATATCAAGACTTGAGCGAAGAGCTTGCAAGAGGGGACCTTTGAGCCAGACTCCTGTGAGCGAGTCTATCTTTCCTTGTTCTTGTATTTTTTCTAAAAGTTTAGTGTCGGCTTGTTTGTCTAAAAATTTTAAAACTTGGCTTCCAATTTTAATGAGATCATTTGCGCGCAACAAAACGGGGCGATCAATCTTTTGTTGGTTGAGAATCACTCCGTTTGTGCTGTTTTTATCTGCAAGTAAAACAGTGCCGTCGTGAAGAACTTTAAATTCAGCGTGAATTCCACTCACGGCTCTTTGTTTGACGTTGATGTCGCAGTCGGGGTGTCTTCCTAGAGTTGTTGTTCCTTGTTTGAGGTGAAAGACTTGACCAAGTTGTTCGCCTTGAATCACAACGAGGGCAGGGTCAGACTCTTGTGCTTCTTTAAGAAGTTCTGCAATTTTTGAATCGTTGTTGTCGGCAATTTCAGTGCGGGTATTTGTTTGTTCTTCAGATGTTTCCGCAGAAGAAGGTTTTTTTTTAGTGTTTTTCATCAGAGTGTTGCCTGGCCTGTTGCGCAAAGATTTGTGAGCCTAGCTTCTTTTTGTGGATTGTTCCTGTTATTCTCGCAGGCACTTTCGATCGAGAGAAGTTTGATTTGGTATCCGCTTCTTTTGTCTCCCTCGGGATCGGGCGACCAAGCAGAGGTAATGGCATCTTTTTTATAGAATTTATCCGTACCATTTTCTGAGGGTAGGGTTTTTAGCCAAACATAAGGATCGGGCATTGTAGTCGTTCCTCTGTCTTTCATTCCGGCAGAGACAACTTTGTCTGCAAGTCTACTATCGGGAGCATAAAAATCTGAATCCTCATTTCCGTAATCAAAGATACTGTAATAAAGACCATCAAAAATACTAGGAGTGTACGCAAGTTGTTGCAGTTCTATTTTGGGCCTTAATTCATTCACGGCACTTCCTGGTGCGGGAAGTCCTCGACGGAAAGCGAAGCGTAAAAGTTCTTGGTGTCCTACTCCTCCCGTGTTGAGAGCGCTCGAATTATCGCCCGGAAATAAAGTCACATTCCCATAGCCATTTCCAGCAGATCCTTCAGCGGCTAAATATCTTTTGGGAGGGCCCATACGACTTCCAAAAGGTTTTGCTGCTGCAACCGCAACAAGAGTGGGTTCAAGTCCTTGTGGCCAAAAAAGGATACTAGATTTCACAGCAGATGATAAAAGTGCAACTTGTATAATTTTACCATTTTCTTTTTTGGAGAAGCCCGTATCAACGGGTCTGCTTAACTCAGCCGCACCTCCAGGATTGACGATGATGCTACATCCGTTGTCCCATGTCGCATCTACCCATGGCATTCCCACTTGTTGTTTGGACAAGTCGAAGTCATCTGTATCAAAAGATCGCTCAGAAAAATGATTTAAAAAAAGTAAACCTTCTTCTCCGATGGCTTCGTATGTTGACCCTAAGAGATTTGAACGAAAAGTGTTCCCTGCAGCAAGTCCACCTGGTCCGATCAGGCGCGGGCCTTGATTTCCAAGGTCTGCCTTGAAATCCTTTAATAGGTTATTGAATTCATTTCCAGCTTCATTGGTGTTATTGGCAACTCGATCGAGAGACCACTTAACCCATGCTTTGTTGGATCCTTTCCAGTGTCCACAGGCTTCTCTAAATTGATCAGCAATTCTCATAAGCGCGATGTTGATCGCAATGTAGGCAGGATCAATGCCTGGAAAAAAAGAGGGGATCACGGGTGTAATTTTAAAACCTGTTCCAGCGTATTGGCAGGGGTCTCCAGATTCTGTGTCGCCGATTTCTCCTGGAAGTGTGGGGTGAAATCCTTCTTTGATTTCACAAACCTGAAGAGTCGTCAGAGGATTAGGGATGGGACCCGAGCTATTTGATGCGATGATTTGACTCTGAAAGTTTTTTCCAAATCGTGATTGAGTGACATAAGCGTCTAATAAGAAAAATTTAAAAAGAGAGCGAATTCTGTAATTGGCAACTGAAAGAGCATTCATGTGACGAGCTTCATAGGAAGCTGCGGTCATTGCTGAGAGATCAATTGAGTTTTGTAAATTTATTTTTGATTGAACAAGGTGTCCTACAGATACAGTCATTCCAAACATGACAATCACGGTTGTGACCATCATCATAACCGCAACAAGCATTTGGCCTTGGCACTTTTTTTTGAAAGATTTTTTGGGAACAAAACCCTTTTCAAAACTCCTAGAAGCCATATTCTCATTTCGTCAAAAAACGAGGAATCTTGAATGATTAAAATTGCGTTAAGGTTTTATCTGAGGGCTTGATCGAGGTCTTTTTTAAGGTCTTCAAGGTCTTCAAGGCCCACGCTCATGCGAATAAAAGTGTCCTCAATTCCCAGTTCTTTTCGAACACTCGCGGGAAGGCTTGCATGGGTCATGAGTGCGGGGTGCTCGATCAAACTTTCAACACCTCCCAGAGATTCAGCAAGAGTGAAAAGCTGGAGCTTTTTGAAAAACTGAGTTGCAGTTTTAAGGTTTCCTTTGAGCGTGAAGCTCAGCATTCCGCCAAAGCCAAGCATTTGTTTTTTTGCAAGAGCGTGTTGGGGGTGTGATTTCAGTCCCGGGTAAATAACTTTCGAAATTTTGGGATGCTTCTCAAGCCATTCCGCAAGTGCCAATGCGTTTTCTTGATGCGCGCGCATGCGCACAGGAAGTGTTTTAAGGCTTCGGAGCAAGAGCCAAGAATCAAAAGGAGGACAGATGGATCCCACGGAGTTTTGGTCAACATAAAGTTGGTCGGCTAGTTTTGCATCGTTGGTGATGATGGCGCCGGCAACAGTGTCGCTATGTCCACCGATATATTTTGTGAGTGAATGGATGACGAGGTCTGCTCCGAGTGAAAGGGGCTTTTGAAAAACAGGAGTCATGAAGGTGTTGTCTACACAAAGAATCCATTTGTTTTTTTTGCAGATGGCAGCAATCTTTTGGATATCAAAAACTTTAAGTGTGGGATTGGTAGGGGTTTCAAGCCAGACAATCTTTGTGTTTTTGCTGGAATTTTCTTCGATGAATTTTGAATTTTTATCGAGATGAGCAAAATTTAAAAACTTTGCTTTGAGTCCGTGTCTTTTGGCGATAGTGGTGAGGATTCGATAAGTTCCTCCGTACACATCATCTCCGCAGAGTACTTCATCGCCAGGACTTAAGAGTCCAAGCACCAAGTGAATCGCACTCATTCCACTCGATGTTGCGAGTCCATAAGTGCCACCTTCTAAAAGAGCGAGGCAATCTTCGAGTGAGCGCCGAGTGGGATTGTGAGAGCGAGAATATTCAAATTCTCCGATGGGTTGAGCAGGAGCTTTTTGTGCATAGGTAGATGTTTGGTAAATGGGAGGCATGACCGCACCTGTTACAGGATCGGGCTCTTGGCCTCCATGGATTGCGAGACTTTTTTCTTTGAGACCTAAAAATTTTTTGAGTCGACTTTTTGTTTCGCCTTGAATTTTCATTTCAAGAAGAAGCTAACACATTTCATGTTTTTTTAAACGCCTGGAATGAGTTTGGCTCCTTCAATGTATTCCACATTTGCGCCGAGCTTGAGTTCGTTCCACTGCGTGTTAACATTTTTTTCTTTGAGCCAAACATCGTTGAAAACTTTTGAAAGATAGCGGCTTCCTGAATCTGGAAGAAGAACAACAGCTCTGTAGTCAGTGATTCCTTGAGATTCAAGCCACGCTAAATATTGTACCCCACCGTAATATGCAGAACCACAAGATCCTCCTACAAGAAGGCCTTCTTCTTGCGCGAGCATGCGAGTTGCTGAAAAGGATTCTTGGTCACTCACGTAAATACATTCATCAATTAATTTTAGGTCGATTGTACTAGGAACAAAGTCTTCTCCGATTCCTTCAACGAGATAGGTTTTTGCGCCTGTCCCTTTACCGGTTTTGATGGTGTCATAGTAAAGGCTTCCAAGGGGATCGATACCTATTACTCTTAGTTTTGGATTTTTTTCTTTTAAAAACTTGGCAATTCCACTGACAGTTCCGCCTGTTCCGAGGCCGCAAATGAAATAATCAATTTTCCCATCACATTGATTCCAGATTTCAGGCCCTGTTGAAAGATAGTGAGCTTCGGGGTTGTCGGGATTGTGGTATTGATTGGCTAAAAATGCGTTGGGGATTTCTTTTGCTAAGCGTTCAGCCACTCTGTAGTTACTTCGAGGATCTTCAGGTGCCACAGTGTTTGGAGTAATAACGACTTTTGCACCAAAAGCTCTCAGAGCATTGATTTTTTCTGCAGACATTTTGTCGGGCATGACAAACACTGCTTTGTAGCCTCTTTTGGCGGCGACCATCGCAAGACCTGCTCCTGTGTTTCCAGAAGTGGCTTCGACAATTGTAGATCCTGCTTTGAGTTCGCCTCTTTGTTCGGCTTTATTGACGATGTGAATAGCGATTCGATCTTTCACGCTTCCTGCAGGATTCATGAATTCAATTTTGCTTAGGACTTCTCCCTTTAAAGAAAAGGAAGTGCTAAGTTTTTTTTCTTGGCTCATCCATTTGCCGGCAGGGATGTTTTTAAGAGATTTTGAAAGTCGCAAAAGCGGAGTTGATCCAACGAGTTCTTCAACAGAATCAGCAATATTCATAGACCCTAGCCTAGTTCCTCATTCTCGATTAGAAAATGAGTATGAGTCTTTTCTTTGAGGACTTTCACCTAGAATTACAAAAATCTGTGCGTCGCTTTGCCGATTCAGAGCTGAAACCCCATGCCGAAGAATTAGATGAAAAGCAGGGATTTAATCATAAGGCCTTGAAAAAACTCGGGGAAATGGGATTGCTTGGAGTGACGGCGGATGAGGCTCATGGGGGCGCAGGGATGGGAGCCATCGCGGCGACTCTTGTGATGGAAGAGCTCGGAGCCGCATGTGCTTCAACGACTTTGTCTTATTTGGCGCATTCGATTTTGGCTGTAAATAATTTGAGCCAGAACGGTTCAGCGGAGCAAAAAAAGAAATATCTTCCCAAGCTTTGCTCGGGTGAGTGGCTTGGTGCCATGGCTATGAGTGAGCCGGGAGCAGGAAGTGATGCTTTTGGATTAAAGTTACAGGCAAAAAGAGAAGGTGATCACTACATTTTAAATGGAACAAAAATGTGGATCACAAATGGTCCTTATGCAGATTTCTTTTGGGTTTACGCTAAAACGGGACCCACAAAAAAAGACATCACAACTTTTATTGTTGAAAAAACTTTTCCAGGTTTTTCTGTAGGAAAGAAATTAAATAAGTTTGGAATGAGAGCCTCTCCTACAAGCGAATTGATTTTTGAAAATTGTAAGGTTCCTGTCGCCAATCGTGTTGGTGAAGAGGCCAGCTCTATTGCTCATATGAGTCACAATTTGCTTTTGGAGCGAGTGACGATTGCAGGTATTTCTTTGGGCATTTCAAGAGCAACGATTGAATATTGCACACGCTACACTCAAGAACGTAAACAGTTTGATATGCCTCTGATTGATTTTCAGATGGTTCAAAAAATGTTGGC
>JBAXJW010000109.1:0-5534 GCA_037137635.1 bacterium
TATTCATGGGACTTTTGAACGATCTCAAAAGCGGATGGATGCTTCTCGAATACAATGCACGCTTTGGCGATCCCGAAACACAAGCCCTTGTTCATCTTTGGAAAAATCCACAATTTCTGAGATCCCACCTTGCGCTCTCACTCACAGAATATCCTCAAGCAGAGATCGAAGATACAAAAGTACTCTGCCTTGCTCTTGTTCACCCTCAATACCCAAGCGCCGGAGATCCACTGTCATTGCCTGAATGGAATTTAGACTCTCAACATGAGACCCATCTTTTTCGAAGTGGCTCATCAAGTGGACGAATGGCCTACCTTTGTGTGAAAGATAAAACAAATCCTGGAAACCTTGCAGAAAAACTTATGAACACTTCTCCTTGGGCTGGAACTCTCGACTGGAGAAAGGACATCCTTCAATGAAGATTTACGTCACAAAAGCTGAATCGAAAACCTTTGCTTTCATCTCGATCAAAAACGAAAAAGACTTAGATCTTGATATTCAAAAGATTTTTCAAAACTCACTTCTCCCACTTCCTCAAGCCACGACAAAATTCCTAGTCCGCTCTTATTTGCCTGGAGTTTCGAATCCCGTTGCAGAGTCACTTGCACGCGTTCTGAAAATTCCTTCCAAAGATATTCGGGTAGATCTTGCCTTAGAACTCACTCAAGAGTTGAGCCCAAAAGAAGCTCAAGAGAGAGAAGCTCTTTGGAAAGAACCCGCTATTGAACGCTTAGAAAGCAAAACTTTCGAATCTTATCTTTTGTGGCTTGAGAACTTAAAAATTCCTCAAAGAGAAGACACCTCATACCTCCCAACGACACCCGAAGCTATTGGACTTGAATTTTCCGCAGAAGAACTATTCGTCCTTAAAAATGCCGAAGAAAAGCAAGGTCGCCAGTGGAATCGGGCTGAGTGGGAACTCTTTGCTCAAACCTGGTCTGAACATTGTAAGCACAAAATCTTTAATGCCGAAATTAAACTCACTAAAGAAGGAACCTCTACTTCTTCTTTATTTAAAAACAAACTTCGTAATCCCGCTTTAAAAATTGCTGATGAGAGAAAAGATCTCTATCTTTCTCTTTTTCACGACAACGCGGGAGTCTTGAGAATATTTACTCCCGATCAAAAAGCGAGTTCTTGGGGCATTGCCGCCAAAATGGAAACTCACAACAGCCCCTCTGCTATTTCACCCTATGGAGGAGCCAGCACCGGGATTGTGGGAGTCCATCGAGATATTTTAGGCACTGGACTTGGCGCACTTCCCATAGCGAACTGGGATGTTCTTTGTTTTGAAGAACCTCAACATTCAGAAAGCCGTCCCGAAAAAGCTCTCGCACCCGAAATCATTCGCAAAGGAGTTCTCAGAGGAATTCAAGACGGCGGAAATCAAAGTGGCATTCCAACTGTTCAAGGATCCACAATCTTTGATCCAAGTTATGCTGTGAAGCCACTTGTCTTTGCGGGAAGCCTTGGAATTTGCCCGACTGACTTTGTAAATAAAAAAGCTAAGTCCGGAGACAAACTTTTTGTCATAGGTGGAGCCACAGGCGCAGACGGATTAAGAGGAGCGGTCATGAGCTCTCGAGATATCCGCAGCGAAGATTTTGGCGGAAGTATTGTTCAAGTTGCAAATCCGTACACGCAAAGATGCCTTACGGATTTTCTTATAGAAGCTCGAAACAAAGGACTCCTCACAGCCGTCACTGATAACGGCGCTGGAGGACTCGCATCAAGTGTAGGCGAGATGTCGACACTCACAGGCGGAGCGACCATTGATCTCTCTCATCTTCGACTCAAATTCGAAGGTCTTCTTGCATGGGAAAAACTTCTCTCTGAGAGCCAAGAAAGAATGACTCTTGCCACACACGATCCCGAAGGACTCATACAACTTTTAAAAGAATGGCGCATTGAATACGATCAACTCGGCGAACTCAATACAAGCGGTCGCTTTGTTGTTCTTCATGAAAAAGGAAATGTAAAAGAAAAACTAGTGGACGTTTCCCTCGAAATTCTTCACGAAAGCTGTCCTCAGCTAAAACTTTCTTCTCATTGGACTTTTGAAGATGAAAAGAAAGCTTATTTAAAAGAAAAACTCCTTCCGCAAAAGTATGATTTAGAAAAAGCTCTTTCAAATCCACAAGCATTGAGTCGAGAAGCCATCAGTCGCCGCTTTGATCACGAAGTTCAAGGACGCACACTGAGAAAACCTTTTGCAGGATTCACGCAAGAAGCCCCACAAGACGGAAGTCTCCTTGAAGTAATGGAAGCCTCTGCCTATATCGCTCTTGGACACGGACTTGCTCCGAGAGAAAAAGATTTTTACATGTCGGTTCTTCTTTCTTTCGACGAAGCCCTCAAAAAATATCTACTTGCAACAGGGCAACTTCAATATGCTGGATTACTCGACAATTATTCGTGGCCTGACCCTCTTCAAAATGATCAATCTCTTTGGAAACTTTCTACTAGCGGAGACCTGATTGAGGCCATCACTGAGATCAGTGAAATTCCTTTTGTGAGCGGAAAAGACTCCATGAAAAACAATGATTCCAAAAATAGAATTCTCGAAACTCTGGTGATTTCTGTTTTCGGTTCGGCAAAAGGCCCCGAGCACATGCCTGTCGGATTCATTACGCAAAAAGGATCAAAAATTTACACATGGAAGCCGGTGGCAGATTCTGTAATCAACAAAACCCACAGCTCAGCTAGTGCACTTGAGCTAAGCAAAGACATCATCCAAAAACTTCTTCGTCGCTATGAAATCATTGAAAAATGGATTCAAGAGAAGAAACTTATCTCCGCAAAAGACACATCTACTCTTTGTCCGATGAAAAGTCTTTTTGAGATGTGTCTAGGAAGAAAAAAGGGAATTCACTTTTCGAAAGAGAACTCCTATGAAGAGCTCTGCACTCAAAGCTCCACACTTGGTGGATTTCACCTTGTTTTCTCTCAAAACTTCGACTTTCAAAAAGAAGTGCCTCCCGAATTCCAAAATGAAATTGTGGAAATGGGCCATACAACATCCACATTTGAAGTTAAATTTAGCAATCGGACTCTCAGCTTAGAAAGTCTACGAAACGCTTATTTCAAAGGGAGTGAGCAACTATGGGCTTAATGAAAATTCTTCGAGGCGAGGGAATTGAATGCGAAAATGAAACCGCTCGTGCGCTTGAGCTTTTGGGACATCAAACTGAGTTTTGGGATTTACCCAAGCTTCTTTCAAATCCAGAAGCTTACTTGAACAAGCTTCAAAAAAACGATTGGATCTTTATTCCTGGTGGCTTTTCTTTTGCCGATCACTTTGGAAGCGGAAGGCTATTAGCTTTTGAATTAAACAACATCCAATTCTTTGAGCGTCTTATAGAAAAAGGGGCTTCTATCTGGGGAATCTGCAACGGCTTTCAAGTTCTGACTTCAAGCTCTATCTTTGGCAACGTTCAGCTAGAGCACAACCAAAAAGAAGATCGCCCGATGAACTTTCATGATCGCTGGGTAAAACTCAAAGCTCCTCATTTTAACTTGAGTCTATACTATCCAGCTCGCCACGGAGAAGGCCGGATTCAAATCAAAGAACTTGCTCCTCAAACCGAGGCTTTTCTTTTTTATGACGACGAAAAATTTGAAAATGGTAGCGAGAAAAAAATCGCAGGCCTCATGAGAAAAATCAACCATTCTACAATTGTGGGTATGATGCCGCATCCTGAAATCTACACTCGTCCTGAACAAAATCCCGATTACAGCTTTAGTGATATAAACAAAGCAACTCTAAACTCACTCAAAGAAAACTCAATTTTTAATTTAATTTTTAGGATGGAGAGCAAATGAGCTTAAAAAACTACGCCCTTATTAGCTGTTATGACAAAACGGACCTTGATCAACTTGTTCCCCAATTTTTAGCTCGAGGATGGAGCTTACTTGCAACAGGTGGAAGCTACACCCACATTAAAAAACTAGGATTTCCTGTAACTGAAGTTTCTGAGCTTACAGGAAAAGCTGAGATTTTTGGCGGAAGAGTGAAAACTCTTCAATACGAAATCTTGGGAAGTATCCTTCTACGCAATGGAAGAGACGAGCACGAATGGCCTCATGATTTTCGAATCGCAGCTGTTGTTTGCAACTTTTATCCCTTCAAAGAAAAAGCACAAAGCTCGCAAACTATGGATGAACTTGTCGAATGGATCGACATTGGTGGCCCCACGATGGTTCGCTCTGCCGCCAAAAACTACAAAGATGTTTTTTGCTTCACCCATCCACGCCAATACAAATATTTAAGCGACTCCTCTTTTGAAAACGAACTAAAAATCAAAGAAGAACTCGCTCTTCAAGCTTTTGATTTGATTCATGACCTTGATCGACGAATTGCGTTTGAGCTTCATTCCCGTCTTAAAAAAGAACTTCGTTATGGTGAGAACCCTCATCAAAAAGCAGTTTTCCTCAGTGATCACCTTCATGAAAGCATGGGAGATATTAGCTTCAATAACATTCGTGATGCGGAAGGCGCTTTGAAATTTATTCTTCCCTTCAACACTCCAGCAGTGGGCGTCGTGAAACACGGAACACTCTGTGGGGCTTCGATTGGAATCGATGAAAGCTCCACACCCTACGAAGATATATTCGAAGAAGCATGGGAGGGAGACACCGTTTCTCGCTTTGGTGGAATTCTTTCTTTTAATCGCACCCCTAATCAAAAGATCTTCGATATTCTCTCAAAGCGTTTCGTGGAAGTTCTTGTGCTTCCCAATAATCCAGAGTCAAAAGCTTGGGCCAAAGAATTTTTTAAACTCAAAGCTCAATGTAAAATTTTTCTTTGTGATTTAGAGGCTCTTCGCAAAGCGGATCTCGAAAGTTTTGGAAATGCTTTTGGAACTCTCATCCAAAAAAGAGATGAATCAAAATTTGCAGAAAAGACTCAAGACCTTGAAACATTCTTTTCACTTTGGACGGCGGCTTGCTCCAAATCAAACGCGATCACTCTCGTAGGGAATGATGAAAAGAAAAAGCTTTTTTATCTGGCAGGTGCAGGACAAGGCCAACCGAATAGAATTGAAAGCTTGCAAAAACTCGCTCTTCCCCGAGCAGAAGATTTCTGCAACAGACGCGGCTACAACAAAGCGGATCTTATTTGTTCGAGTGATGCGTTTTTCCCTTTTGACGATATACTTCATGTCTTAAACGAGGCGGGCATCAAAAAAGTCCTTCAGCCAGGAGGATCCAAAAACGATCCACTCGTTGTAGAAACGGCAAAAAAATTAAAAATCGATATGACCTTCACACAAGAACGCCACTTTTGGCACTAAAGGGAAAAGAAAATGTCTTACAAAAATTCAGGAGGTGACGTTCACGCAGCAGATCAGTGGGTTGAAGGAATTCAAAATAAAATTGGAACCCAAGAACTCATCAGTGGCGTAGGTGACTATGCCGCGGTTTACAAACTCAATGACCGTGAATGGGTCGCAACAAGTTGTGATGGAATTGGAACAAAAATCCTGTGGACGCTGAAAGGCTTAGGAACACCCAAAGATCTTGCCCAAGATCTT
>JBAXJW010000110.1:0-5484 GCA_037137635.1 bacterium
CCTCACAAAGATGACTTTCGCTGCAGCACCGTCTTTGGAGCTACTAAGATAAGACGTAAAATTGATCCTAAATTTTATAAAATCTGCAAAGAACTTGCTAAAAAATTAACAAAAATGGGAATTCAACTTTCTGTAATCGACTTTATTGGAAAAGATATTGTTGAAATCAATATCACTTGCCCAGGATTTTGGAATTATTGGTACACACAAGCCAATGACAAGGAAAGGCTTTCATTGCAAAAAGCTTTAAAGAAAATAAATCCTAAATAATTTTTTAAAAATTAATGCTGTTTGAAATGTAACTTAATAGGTGTTCCCTGAAAGCCAAATTCCTCACGCAATACGTTTACAACATATCGCCTAAAAGAAAAATGGATCTTGTTGGGAATCATATTACAAAACAAAATAAACTCAGGAGGATTCACAGAAATCTGAGACATGTAATACAATTTCTCAGTTCCTCCACCCCCACCCCCAACGGTACCAACTCCAGAACTATCTTTAATTCGCTTTTCAAAAACCGCATTCAATTGTGAAGTTTGCACACGCAGAGTACGCGCTTTGGAAACTTCTTGAATCTTTTCTCTTAAAGTTTTTACACCCAAACCCGTTTTGGCAGAAATTCGAACAACAGGACACCATGAAAGGAATGCCATTTTCAAATCGCGCGAACGTTCAATTTCTTGAAACTTATATTCTTGCTCTTTATTTTCTTTTACTAAATCCCACTTGTTAAGCGCCACGATCAAACTCATTCCTGAATCAATCGCAAAGCCTGCAATCGCTGAATCTTGATCGGTAACACCTTCATCTGAATCTAAAACCAAAACAGCGACATTTGCTCTTCGTGAAAGATCGATAATTTTTTGAGTTGCAACCCATTCCACATCTCTTTCACGTCGACCAGGACGGCGTAACCCCGCGGTGTCTGTTAAAATAATCTCTAAATTTTCGTCTAGCTGAGCTTTTGTAGAAATATAATCCCGCGTGGTTCCCGCAACATTACTCACCGCCGAGATATCACTCTTCGTTAGGTGATTCATGAGTGTGGATTTACCCACGTTCGGTCGACCCAAGATCAATACACGCAAAGGCCCTTGAGCATCTTCTTCTTTTATTCGAAGAGGCTCAGGTTCTACTTCTCTTTCAATTTCTTTTGATTCTTCAGGAATATGATCTCTCACAATTGCCCAAATATCATGCACACCTTTACCGTGTTCTGCAGAAACAGCCACAATGTGCTTAAATCCAAGCCTATAAAAAGACTCAGGAGAAAAATCTTTACGATCTACTTTATTTAAAACCAAAACAACTTCTGATTTTTTAGGAAGATTTTTTCTTAAGATTTTAGAAAGCTCTTCAAGCTCTGAATCTTGCTTGGTTCCATCGACAACAAATAAAATTAGATGTGCGCCTTTAAGAGCGTTCATCGCACGACCTTCAATCTCATGACGAAGTTGATGATCTTTTAACCCAGATCCCACTCCGCCCGAATCAATCACGCGCACTCGACCCACGTCATCTTTGTTAAATTCCAAAGCGTGCGTATCCACAGTCACACCAGGACGATTGGCCACAATCGCCTTACGCGTTCCCGTGAGCTTATTGAACAAGGTAGATTTACCTACGTTCGTCGAGCCCCATAAAACAATCGTGTAGGCTGGTTGGGTTGAGGCGGTACTGCCGCTCTTAATTTCACTCATTTAGCGACGAGCTCCTTGTGAAGAATAAAGTTCTTCCACCATATCCGGTCTTTGTTCCCAACGATCCACAACCTTCACAACCATACGCAAAATAATTTCTTGGCCTGTGAGTTCTTCAAAGCGCTTACGAGCCGCCATTCCAATTTCTTTAATCTTTTGGCCCTTTGATCCAACCAATATAGCTTTCAAGCTCGGACGTGAAACCAAAATAGCAGCATCCACTTCGGGACGCTTTCGGCCTTCACCTGCTTCTTGATAGCGCAATATTTGGCATTCACTTTGGTAGGGAACTTCTTTTTTTGTTGTTCTAAAAATAGCTTCGCGTACGAATTCACGAATCAATTCTCGACTAGAAGTGCTTGTAAATGTTTCGCGATCATATAGAGGCTCACTGTCTTGGGCATAAGTATCCAAAACATTTAAAAGAGCCGGTAGATTAGAATCCTTGTCTTGCAATCCCTTAGCAGCAGAAATCGGCACGACTTCTTTAAACTGAGGAAGAGTTTTTAAACTTCTTTCAATCAAAGGAAGTAATTCACCTTTTTCAACAACATCGGCTTTATTCAAAACCAAAACCCAAGGTTTATCGGTTTTTTTGATTTTATCCTGCATCCAGTTGGCAACACGGTCATCTTGAACCTTGTCCATTTCAAGATCGATCAAATCTTTTTCAAAGCTTCGTGCATCCGCAATCCACAAAACAACATCCACATCACTTAAAGCTTCTTCCACAGCATTGAAGAAAGTTCTCTCAAGAGCTCCCTTTTGAAAGTTAATTCCCGGAGTATCTGTCAAAACAAGTTGACCACTCCATTTACGACCTTTGTGTCGTTGAATAACTCCCAATATTTTCTTACGAGTGGTTTGAGGTCTTGAAGATGTCGCACAAAGCTCCGCGCCTAAAAGCGCATTGAGCATTGTGGATTTTCCCGCATTGGGACGACCCAATATAGCGACCTTCGTAACTTTGAATGATTCTTTTTTCTTTTCCATATTACCTTTCACTTAATCCTTGATCTTTAGAAGCCACTTTTGAAACAAGCTTAGAAAGTAACAAAGACTCTATGTTCTCTACTTTTCCGTTTGAACGTTTTAATAAATCTTGAGCTGCTAAAAGAGTCGCTTCTTTTTTGCTCGCAGCTTTTGTTCGCAAAATTTCAACGTCTCTTATCTTCAAACTCATCTCAAACAATCTTTTTGAACCCGATCGAGATTCCGACACACATGTATAAACAGGAGCCTGTCCCCATGCTTGCTGACAAATTTCTTGAAGACGACTCTTCGGATCTTTCGGGCGTCCTTGACCTAAAACTTCTTCTTTAAAAACATTTATTTTTTCAGCAAAAAGTTTTTTCAAAAACAAAACACAAGCTTCTAAACCTGCATCTAAATACAGAGCTCCTAAAACAGCTTCAAAGGCGTCTGCTAAAGTAGACACCCTTTTACGACCACCCATTCGTAATTCACCTTTGCCTAGCAAAAGCCAATCACCCATTCCTAATTGAGTCGCATAATCCGCAAGTGTGGATTCAGAAACAAATTGCGATCGAAGCGCAGACAATGTTCCCTCATCAGCACTTGGAAAGTCCTCAGTTAATAATTGGCTGACGATCAGATCAAGAACGGTATCGCCCAAAAACTCCAAGCGTTCGTTGTTGTAATCCAACTGTTTTTCATGGGAGTAAGACCGGTGGGTCAGAGCCTCGGTTATGAGATTAACGTTTTTAAACTCATAACCTAGGGTCTGAACCACAGCCTTAAGGGCTGTGCTCATGAACTGCTTTATAGAGGATTGGACACGCCATGTCGACTGTTTAAAACTCCTACAATGGCGGCTATTTTCGAACGAAAGACTACCAAATAGCCATAAAAGAGGTTTTAAATGGCTTTTGAGCTCGTTTTTTTTAGGAACAGATATTGCTTATTATCTCGTTGGATTTATGGAAACGTTAGCTCTTAGCAAATCCTTACGTAAAAGAATTGTTTTAGAAAGCACTCTCTTGCTTGTAGCGGCCTGTAATCAGACCCCAAAACAAGCATCGCTTTCTTTTGATTCAGAGAAAGTTCCTTCTGTAAGTCAAAGTGCTCCCTCTCAAGAAAAAAATTCTTCTTTTTCAGAAAGCCTCTTTTCTAAAGAAGCGCCAAAATCAAAAACTGCTAAAGCTATAATTAATAAAACTGAATCAATCCCTGAAATTTTTGCAAGTGCTCAAGGATATTGGACAAGTACCTGCCGAGGATTCCCTAGCAAAGGAACAACACTTCGTTCTGAAAACGATGTTCTCTTAATCGAAGAAACTACTGCCACACTTTTTAACTTTTCTTTTCAAAATACAAAAAATTGCGAATTTCTGGATGAAAATGGAAAATTAATTCCCGAAAGAATTAAAAACATTGATAAACTTCAATTCAATATCGAAACCCTAGCGGGTGATAGCGAACGCAACCAAGCCCTTGCTCAAGATCTTATTGGCGAAAACATTCCTTCTCCCACAAACGTACTTTTAATGGACGCTGTTTTATTGCCTTTGGGAAGCGGTAAAAAAGGAAAAATCCTTTTTGAACTTTACGAAGAAGTAAAATCAAACGACAGCGATAAATTAATGCAAAAGAGAGCCGGATTCCGCCTTAAAATCGATGAATGGACAACCATTCTTCCCAAAAGGATGGGTGAAGAACAACAAGATCATATAAAAGACGAATTGCTCGATTTTGCTAAAGAAAACAAATTAATCGAAAGACAAACACCCTACACGAATAAGGTTGCTCTAGAATTAAGTAACCCACACATGATCGGATACATTAAAAACAATCTTAAGAACTAAAGAGCATCGCCTGCGTGTTTCTCAGCAATCTCTAAAGCTTTTAAAATCAAATTAATAGAGTAATGAGTTCGCCTAATAAAATCTTTTCGATATTCTTCGGGAGTCCCGTTAAAATAATTTTCTTTTAAATTAGGATACAAATCAAAATAGCGACTAGGAACACTTACCAAAGGATCCTTCAAAAAACCACTCGTAAAAACTTTAACCTGTGGAGACAACTCATTAAAATCAAGAGTCTTGTATGTTTTTTGAAAGGCTAACTTTGGGTTTTTCTCTAGGGATTTCAGATGAGATAGGAATGATAGAATGTGCTCTTTTTTTGCGAGAGTCCGTTGAGAAAGATCCTTGAGAATTTCTTGAATACTGTAAAGTCGAGGATGTATATTTTTCCTCTCTCCGATAACTCTTTGTCCAAGCAACTTAGAATTTTGTATGTGTATAAGGTTTTTTTCGTAAGCAATAAGCTCATCTAAATGAAAGGAAGGATAAGGATTACTTTCACCTGTACCATCCTCAATGACTAAATGAACAAGAGATTCAAAATCATTTTTTGCATGAATAGCTTCGTGCCACAATACTCTACTCAGTTGATTTGGATAGAGAATATCTTCGAGTCCTACCATGATCGATTTTTCATAAGAATGATAAGAACCTGCAGCGTCTTGAAGTCGATCAAAATCGATCAGCAACCTTACACCGTACAAAGACCAAACCTTTTGAGCAATTCGTCCAAGCCTGCTTTCACCGCCTTGGATGAAATAAATATTTTCTTGAAAGCTTTCTTCTCCAACAGGGGCAATAAAAGTTCCTTGTTTTTCTAAAAGAGCAAGAATCTTTTCTTTATTTTGGGCAAAAATTTGTCCATGATCAGTTTTGTTTTTCATATTTTGAAAAACAAATTGATCTCCATCAGAAAAAATAAATTCCTCGAGGCTTTCCTTATCTCTCGCAAGAGG
>JBAXJW010000111.1:0-5362 GCA_037137635.1 bacterium
GTGTTTCTTTTTGAAAGCTTTGCAAGACTTTTACTTTATCGATGGGGCTGAGTTCACCGAGGCAACGATCGCTTGAGATCTTTATTTTTTGGGAAAGCGAGTGGAGAACTTTTTTATTATCTCCCGAAAGAACGTAGACATTCGCGTGTTTTGAGAATTTTTCTAAAAGTTCGGACGTTCCTTCGCGTATTTGATCTTCAAAAGAAAAAACAGCCGTTAACATTCCTCTTTGTGAAAAATAAACAAGGCTTCTGCCTTCTTGGATTTGAGATAAAACAAAATCTTGCGCGTCGGTGGGAATGCGAATGTTCATTCTTTGAATCAGAATTCCATTTCCCATGACAATTTCGATTTCATCCAGGCCATCACGAAGGAGCGCTTTAATTCCTTCGCCTGGAAATTCTTCGATTTGAGATTTAATTGAAGAGGGAGTGGAGATTTGCACAAGCGCTTTGCTCATCGGGTGATGGCTTTGAAGTGCTACGGGATAAACGTATTTTTCTTTGTAAGCAGCACTCGTCCATTCAGAAATTTTTTGAGGTGTTGCGGTGCTGAGTGTTCCCGTTTTATCAAAAAAAACGTGAGTGATTTTTTCGGCACTTTCGATTGCGCGACTATCGCGAATGAGAATTCCTTTGCGTGCGGCTAGCCCGCTCACCGCCATGAGGGCGGCAGGAGTCGCAAGGCTCATCGCGCACGGACAAGAGATCACAAGAACTCCCAGTGAAGCAGAGAAGGCTTGCCAGAAAAGTCCTTGGTTTGAATGATGCGAACCAAAGCTGTGACTCACGAATTGAGCAAGTTCCATCATTCGCTCTGGAAAAAGCATCCAGCTTGCAAAACATGAAACTGCAATCAAAATAACGAGTGGGACAAAAATGTTGCTGATCTTATCGGCAAGACCTTGGATTTCGCTTCGAGTTTGCCGAACGCGCATCACGGTCTCGATGATTTGCGAGAGTAGGGTGTCTTTGCCAAGTTTACTGACTTCAAAGCGAATGTTTCCAGAAATGTTGATTGTTCCAGAAAAAATCTCATCTCCCATACCTTTGCTTGCAGGAATGGATTCTCCAGTGAGGAGGCTTTCATCGAAGTCACTTCTTCCCTCTATGATTTTTCCATCGACTGCTACTCGATCTCCGGGGCGAAGAGCGATTTTGTCGCCAAGTTTTAAGTCCGAAACCAGAACTTCTTCTGTTTTGTTTTCAGAAATTATTTTGAGAGCTTTTGGAGGAGCAAGAACCATCAAGCTTCTTAAGGTTTTATCGGCTTTGATTAAGACGTAATTTTCTATGTAGTGGCCAAGACTTATAAGAAGCAAAATTGAAAAAGCTTCGGTCCAAAAAAGATGCCCTTCAGTTTTCGCAAGGATAAGTGTTGTACTCAGAACATAGGCTGCGCCAGCGCCAACACTTACAAGAGCGTCGATTCCTAAGTTTTTGTGTTTCAAGGAATTCCACGCACCTTTTAAAAAATCCTTGATGGATAAATAAAATAATACGTTCAAGATCAAGAGCATCACCCATTCAGAGGTTTCGAGTGATCCACTCATATGTGGAAAAGCAAAAATAGAAATTAAAAGACCAGCGCCTGCGTAAAACAATTGATGAACCCACGCGTTTTGATGAATGTCGTGCGGATTCTCGATGAGTGTCCCAGGATAGGAGGCCTCACTCAGAAGCTTGATGATTTGTTGAATAAAGGCTTTGTCGCTTAATCCATCATGGCCTTTTCGAAGACGCACAACTTTTGCAACGGCATCAACCCAATAGCTTTCGCAAAGCTTTGAGTCGTTTAAAACTTTTGAAACTTTGTTTACGCAGTTTGCGCAATGAATGGCTTCAACTTTTAAAAAAATATCTTTATTCTCGGGATTCAGATCGTGGTTCTCTAAGTGGTTGTGACCCATTTGATGTTACATCCAATACTTGCTTTTTGATTTGAAGAAACGGGTTTTCCACTCAGAAGAGCTTCAATAGCGGCTTTGAGATCGTTGCCTGTTACAGGAGTACCGTTACCTGGCCGTGAATCATCCATTTGTCCGCGATAAGCAACCTTTAATTGTGAATCTAAAATGTAAAAGTCAGGAGTGCAGGCTGCTTGATAAGCTTTTGCAACTTCTTGGCTTTCATCAAAGCAATAGGGAAAATTAAATCCCAGTTTTTCTCCTACGACTTTCATCTTTTGTGGAGAGTCTTCGGGATAATTTTTTGCATCATTCGAATTGATCGCAATAAAGGCAACGTCTTTGTTTTTTTCAAAAGAGTGAGTGAATTTTACAAGTCCTTCGTGAATATGCTTCACGTAAGGACAGTGGTTGCAGATAAACATTACAACAACCGCTTTCTTTCCTAAATAATCTTCTAAAGTGATCATCTTTCCGCTGATTTCGTCTCCGAGTGAAAATCGGGGAGCGGGAGTTCCTAGGGGAATCATGTTGGAAGGAGTCAGGGCCATAATCGAAAATCCTAACTGAAGAGAGGAAAAGTAGCGAACGAGCTTCTTGTTGTGCTTTGCGTTAAGTCTCTTTTACCGCGTTTCCTCTTTGTCTTTAGAAGTTTTGGGCTCTAAACTTATTTCCAAGTCATGAAAATTTTGCGTTTGGAATTGCAGGGTTTTAAGTCTTTCAAAGACAAAACCATCATTCACTTTGATCAGCCTATTACGGCAATTGTTGGAAGTAACGGCTGCGGAAAATCAAACGTAGTGGATGCTCTTTACTGGGTCATGGGAGACATGTCTCCTAAGCATTTGCGCGGAAGCCAGATGACGGATGTTATCTTTTCTGGAACTCGCAACACTCAAGCGATGGATATGGCCGAAGTCACTCTTGTGATGGAGCGAAATCCCGAAACAGATCCCGCTTTGCCTCCTCAGTTTCAGACGATGAATGAAGTGCAAATTACTCGTCGTTATTATCGCCATGGCGAATCTGAATATTTTATCAATCGTGTGAACTGTCGTTTGCGCGATGTTCAAGAGTTTTTCATGGATACGGGGATCGGAGCGAAAAGTTATTCGATCATCGAACAAGGCGCGATCACTCGCATGGTGGCGCAAAAACCAGAAGAGCGCCGAGTTGTTTTAGAAGACGTTGCGGGAATCACAAAGTTCAAAGCGCGTCGTGCAGAAACAGAACGTAAATTAGAGCAAAGTAATCTCAACCTTCAACGCGTTGATGATTTAGTAAAAGACTTGCAAAAACAATTGGGAACTTTGCAGCGCCAAGCTGAAAAGGCTCAAAAGTTTAAAGAGTGGAGTGATGAGCTTCGCAATCTTGAGATTCGCGTTGCAGGAAAAGACTGGACGACTCGTCGCGATCGTCTCTCTCATAGTAAAGGTGAAACTGAAAACACATCACAAAAGTTAACAACTCTAGAGGCTGAGCTTCACAATAGTCGTGCAGAACTTCAAAGTTATCGTGAAAGTTTTGAAGCTCTTGAGCAGGATTTGGCTTATCTTCGTTCTTCACGCCAAGAAAATGAATTGAAGATTAAAGAAAAAGAAGGGCACATTCAGGGATTGCTCATCAAAGAAGAAAGTCTTGTACGTCGTCGCGAGCGCGATGAGCAAACAAAGAAACACTTAAGCACTCGAAAAGAAGAGCTTGATCTGTCACTCAACATTTTGGCTACTGATTTGCTCTCTACAGAAGCTGGAGTGAGTTCATTTATTCAAAAGATTGAAGAGCTCAGAACTGGAATTGATCAAGTTCGTAATGAATATGAAATTTTACGAACTCAAGTCGATGCTTCAAGAAGAGACTTACACGTTCAGGACTTAGCGATCACAAAACTTTCGCAAGAAATTCAAGTCGATCAAAAGCAAACCCTTCAGCTAGAAGATCGCCAACAAATCATCGAAGAAACTCGCGTAGATATTGAACGCGAATTTATTTCTAAAACCAACGAGCGTTCCGGTGCTGAAAGATTGTTACAGGATGCTTTTGCGGAGCGTAAAGATTTGGAAGGTCAAAAGGAAGATATCGATCAGCGCATTCAAGGCTACGAGCAAGAGCTCGCAGTTGCGTCTGATCAGATGCTCAAAGCTCAAGAAGATTTAACTCGCGATCGCGTGAGACATTCTCACCTTCATGAGCTTGATAAGAACTTAGAAGGAATCGGGGCTGCAAGCCGCTCGCTTGCGATGCACATGAGAGAACAGGGGCATCTGAGCCCTTTGATCGCCGATCAAGTGAAGGTTCCTCAGCTTTTAGAGCGTGCTGTCGAAGCTGCTTTTAGTGATCTGCTTGAAACGGTTGTTGTTGAAAAAAGCTCTGAAGCTGAAGAGCTTTTAAATTATCTGAAAGTAAGCGATAACTCTGAAGCGAAGAGCACAAGAATTAAGTTCTTTATCAAAGACTTTGTTCGATCAACTCCAGCTCCCCTTGTTACTTCAGCACCAGAATCTTTTTCAACTGAATCTTTTTCAACTGAAGCAACTCCTGGTCCAGATAATTTTGTAAATCTCGCTGCAAGCTCTCAGCTTTCAGCTACTGAAAATCGTCCGACTATGACGATGGATCGTTATTTGAGAGAGCATCCTGCTGTTGTGGGTCGCTTAGATGAATTGCTCACACAAGAAGGTGTGATCCCTATGTGGGCTCAAAACTACGGTCACTGGTGGGTTGTGCGTGATCGAAGTGCTTTTGAAAATTTGCGTCCTTCTATCAATAACGAAGTCACACTTGTTTCTTTGGAAGGGGATCTTTTCTATCCGAACGGATTTATAGATTATGCTCCTTTCGAAGAGAGCGATGAAAGTGTCGGACACTTGGTTCAGCGTCGTCGTGAGCTTCAAGAATTGAAGCTTCGAGTAGATTCTAAAACGATTGAAGTCGATGCTCTTCACTCCCAAGTTGATACTCTAAAGAAAAACTTGAGCTCCGAAAGAGAAGCTTACAAGTTGCTGACTCAAAGACTTGTCGCACTCAATCCTGGCTTGCAAAAGCATACGGATTTAATTCGCGATCTCGAAGGTCAGGTTGCTCGATTGTCCGAGAAAAAAGACAACCTCAACAGAGAATATGAGCAAAACTCTGAAAAACTTGAAACGCTTAAGTCTCAACTTGAAGAAAGAAATGAACGTCTCATTGATCAAAGCAGCGCTCGTAAGTCTTATGAAGATGCTTTGAACGAGAACTTAGAGCAGTTAAAACTTGTGGAGCTTCGCAACCGAGATAAATCTCAAGAGTTAGAGTCTCAGCAAAAACTTTATAACGATTTGCTCAAGAAATTAACAACTCAAAAAACGGAGCAAGCGAGTTTGCTCCAAGAAAAGAATTTGTCTGATTCACGTATTCAGCAATTAGATGCAGAGCTCGTCGATATTGCTTCTTTGCTAGAGCAGTTATCTGTTGAGC
>JBAXJW010000112.1:0-5305 GCA_037137635.1 bacterium
GCTCAGTTTGCGGTGGGATCCTCGAAAGCCCACGTCCGTCACGACGGCTTTAAGTGTGAGGCTTGATTCAGGAGCTTTTTCTAAATCAATGTCTTCGGGTCTAAAATAGAGAGCGTCTGGACTTGAGTCGATGCTTCTAACTTTGGAGAGGTTTATGTTTTGAAATAATTCAAGTGGGAGGTGCATAAGCTCGCCTAAGAAATCTGCAACAAACAAAGACTTGGGTTCGTTGTAGACGGTTTCAGGCGACCCTTCTTGAATGATCTTTCCCGCGTTCATTAAATAAATCTTTGAACAGAGCTCAAAGGCTTCGTCGCAATCATGAGTGACAATTACAAAAGTCATTTTGAGTTTTTTATGGAGTTCTTTGAGTTCCGCTCGCACATCATCGCGAAGTTGAGGGTCAAGAGCGCTCAGGGGTTCGTCGAGTAGAAGTACTCGAGGCTTGGTAGCAAGAGCTCGAGCGAGTGCCACACGCTGGCTTTGTCCCCCAGATAGGGAATCTATTCTGCGGTTTTCAAAACTTTGGAGCCTTACTAGTTCAAGAACTTCTGCCACTCGTTGTTCTATTTGCTTTTTGTTCCAAGCGGCGATTTTAAGAGGAAACTCGATGTTTTCTCTGACATTCATGTGAGGAAAAAGTGCGTAACTTTGGAAAACCATATGAAAAGGGCGCTCGCGGGCCCTGAGATGGCTGATTTCTTTGCCTTCAAGAAAGATTTTTCCGCTAGTGGGTTCTTCAAGGCCAGAGAGTGTTCGAAGAAGAGTTGTCTTGCCACAACCAGAGGGGCCGATGAGACCTACGAAATCTCCTTCGGTTATCGATAAGTTTATATTGCTAAGAGCATTGAATTCGTAGAAGCTCTTCGATAATCCTTGAACCTCAAGGTAAGACATGGAGAAAGATTTCATGAAAAAACATTTTGAATCAATCACAAAAACAATCACTTTTGCATTATTGCTTCTGGCTTTTGCATGTACGAAAAATTCTGAAGTGAGCAAAACTTTGCGCCTCGCTATTTGGCCAAGTTATATCTCAGACGAAATCGTTAAGAATTTCGAAAAAGAAACGGGGATTCACGTTGAAGTCTCTAACTTCAGCACGAATGAAGAGCTCTACGCAAAACTCAAGGCCGGTGGCAACGTTTATGATCTTGTCGTTCCTTCGGATTACATGGTTCAGATCATGGCAAGTGAGGGGTTGCTCGAGGAGCTTGGAAGCTCTTTTGATTCAGTGAAATCTAATATTGATAAAACTTTTTTGGGTCGCTCTTACGACAGCGCAAACAAATATGCTATTCCCTACGCTTGGACTACAACTGGGATCGCTTTAAATAAAGAGATGGTAAAGGATTCAGTTTCTTCTTGGAAAGCATTGCTTTCGAACAAGGCATTGGCTGGAAAAGTGGCTCTTTTGGATGACGGACGTGAAGTGATTGGGGCGGCTTTAAAATCGAGGGGCCTTAGTTTGAACACAACAAGTGATGCTGATTTAAAAACTGCCAAAGCCATTTTGAAGCAAGCTCGTTCGCAAGTGAAATTATTTACTTCTGAGCCATATTTAGCTTTGAGCAACAAAGAAATTGCAGCCGCTCAGATTTATTCATCAGATGCGCTTCAGTTGATTCGTGATGGGAAATTAAAAATTGATTTTGTGATGCCAGAAGAGGGTGCTTCGATGGCAATCGACAACTTTGCTCTTCCAAAAGGAACAAAGAACAAGGACCTTGCTGAAAAGTTTGTGTCTTATGTGTTGGCTCCTGCTCAATATAAAATCAACGTGGAAAGCAGACTTTTTGGCCCCGTTGTAAAGGGTCTTGCAGCTGCATTGCCAGCGAATCTCAAAGATAGTCAGGTTCTTTTCCCCAAGGCAGATCGCGTGAGTAAGCTTGAACAGATGAAGGATCTTGGCTCTAAGTCAGAAGAGTTTGATCGAATCTGGACTGAGTTTAAAGCTGAGTAGGTTTTATGAAGGGTATATTATTAGCAGGTGGCAGTGGAACCCGTTTGTATCCTGTAACAATGGTAATAAGTAAACAGTTGTTGCCTGTTTATGATAAGCCGATGGTATATTATCCCTTGAGCTTATTGATGCTCGCTGGCATTAGAGAAGTTTTGTTAATTTCTACTCCGCAAGATATTTCACGATTTGAATTGTTGTTAGGGGATGGTTCAGATTGGGGAATGAAGATTCAGTACAAAGTCCAAGATAAACCGGAGGGAATTGCTCAAGCCTTTGTTTTGGCGAAAGATTTTTTAGATGGTCAACCTTCATGTTTGGTTTTAGGGGATAATGTTCTTTACGGTGCAAAACTTGAGGATCTTTTAGTTAAAGCTTCAAAGTTAACGAATGGAGCTTATGTGTTTTCATATATTGTTGCGGATCCTGAACGCTATGGAGTTGTTGTTTTTGATAAAACAGGTAAAGCAACTCATATTGAAGAGAAACCTAAAGAGCATATTTCTAAGTATGCTATTCCTGGGATTTATTTTTATGATTCAAGAGCTTCTGAAATAGCATCTCGATTGAAACCATCTGCTAGGGGAGAGTTGGAGGTCACCGACCTCAATAAGTTTTATTTGAATGAAGGAACTTTGAATGTTCTTCCTTTAGGAAGAGGTTATGCGTGGCTGGATATGGGAACTTTTGATAGTCTTTTGGATGCCTCAGAGTACATCGCAGTTATTGAAAGACGGCAAAGTCTTAAGGTCGCTTGTCTTGAAGAAATTGCCTACAGAAACAAGTGGATTTCAAAAAAAGAAGTTTTATCTAAAGCAGATGAACTTGGTAAGACAAAATACGCTGATTATTTAAGAGCTTTGGAATTTTAATCACATGGAAATATTTTCAACACCGCTTGAGGGTGTTTATGTTTTAAAATCAAAAATTTTTCATGATGAAAGAGGCTTTTTTTTAGAGTCTTATAAAGAATCAATTTTTAAAGAAAAAAATATTTGCACTGCTTGGGTTCAAGATAATGTTTCTGTTTCGAGTAGGGGTGTTGTGAGGGGACTTCATTTTCAAAGAGATCCCTCCGCTCAAGTAAAATTTGTTCGTGTTCTAAGCGGTAAGGCCTTTGATGTTGCGGTTGATTTACGAAAGGGCTCTAAAACTTTTGGAAAGAGTTATTCATTAGAGCTTACTTGTGCCAATGGATTAGCTTTGTACATACCGGAAGGCTTTGCACATGGTTTTCAAGCGTTAGAAGATAAAACTGTTTTGTCTTATAAGTGCAGTCGTTTTTATGATCCACTTTCTGAGTCGGGAATTTTGTGGGATGACCCTGAACTTAATGTAGATTGGCCTTTAAAGAGCTTGGCTCTTTGCTCACCAAAAGACATGAAGCTTTTTTCAATGAAGGATTTTTTAAAGTGAAAGTTTTGATCACAGGAGTTTCAAGCTTCACGGGTTGTCATATCGCTCGATATTTTTGTGAATCGAAATCAAAAAACATTTTAGTTTTTGGAGTTTTAACGAGGAAATTAAATGAATATTCGGATCTTGAAAGACAAAGATTGAGTTATTCCTTAGTTGAGAATTGGATTGAAGAAGCTTCTTTTGGATCTCAAAATTTTATTAATTTTATTTTAAAGCTTAAGCCTGATGTTTTTATTAATCATGGGGCCTCAATCAAGGGATATAGAGAAAAAAACTTTGATGTTGAAATCTGCGTTGGTAAATCAATTTTTAATTTGCCTAAAGTTATAGAAGCTCTTTCATCTGACTGTCGCTTTATTCATTCAGGTTCAGTTTTTGAGTCAGACAGAGAACGAGGCTTTAATGTTTATTCTCCTTATGGCTTAGCAAAAACACTTATTTGGGAAGAAATTTTAAAAAATAATAAAAAAATTAAAATTACAAAGATTGTTATTCCTGAGCCTGTAGGAGTTTATGAGAATCCCGATAGATTGGGACCTGTTCTATTTCGAAAATGGAATTTAGGGGAAACAGTCGATTTGAAGAATCCAGATATTATTCAAGATAGAATTCCCGCTTCATGGCTTGCTCGGATATATTTTGAAGAGAGCAGTAGCGTGGGACTTAAATCTGAAAATTCTAGAATTGTAAGGCCCTCCGCATTTTGTAAAAGTAATTTAGATTGGGTTCAGAGATTAGCTGGTTTCTTTGAAAAGAAAACAAGCAAAAAATGTCCTGCTTGGAATATCTTGCCTAACGTTGATAGTGAGAGAAAAAATACTGAGTCTGTGAAAGAGGCCTTTATTGATAATGAGTGTGAAGAGTTTTTTAATGAATATTCGGAATGGTTACTCAAATGACTAAGATACTAGTGACTGGATGCGCCGGATTTATTGGTGGAAACTTTGTAAGGCTTTTGTTGGGAAAGTCTTTTTTAAATAAAGGATATGGATTTAGCTCGTTAGAATGTGAGGAGATCATTGGCGTTGATGCTATGAGGATTGGCTCTTCGGTTGAGCTTATTTCTGAACTTAAGAAAAATAAAAAGTTTACATTCTATAAATATGACATTTGTGACAGTGAATCTTTAAAGCAAGTTCTTGATAAACATAAGCCTGACATGATTGTAAATTTTGCAGCTGAAAGTCATGTCGATAGAAGCATTGATAGTTCTGATGCTTTTGTGCATTCCAATGTTATAGGGACTGTTAATCTTTTAGAGCTCTCTCGAGATAGATCTTTAAGGTATCTTCAGGTTTCAACTGACGAGGTTTACGGCGAACTTGGAGAAACGGGATCGTTTTTTGAAACAACACCGCTTGCTCCGAATTCTCCTTACTCTGCTTCAAAAGCGGCTGCGGATTGTTTTGTCAGATCCTTTGTTCATACACATAAAGTTGATGCTGTAATCACTCGATGTTCAAATAATTATGGTCCTCATCAATACCCTGAAAAATTCATTCCAGTCGTTGTTACGAAAGCTTTGGGAAAACAAAAGATTCCTGTTTATGGAAGTGGATTAAATGTTCGTGATTGGCTTCATGTAGAGGATCATTGCTGGGGAATCTTTTTAGCTCTTACCAAAGGTAAACCTGGTGAAGTTTATAACTTTGGGGGTTATGGGGAGCGAAATAATTTACAAGTTGCTTATAAAATTCTTGAGATTTTAAAAAAGGATAAAGAGCTTATTTCTTTTGTTGAGGATCGTAAGGGCCACGATTGGAGATATTCTATTAATTCAACAAAAGCTCAAAGCGAATTGGGATGGAAACCTCTTTGGAGCTTTGATGAGGGTCTTGAAAATACCGTTGAATGGTATGTGTCTAAGTTTTAGTTTTTTGTAAAAGAGAAAAAAAAGATAGAATTTTTTTACACAAACTTTTCTTC
>JBAXJW010000113.1:0-5302 GCA_037137635.1 bacterium
GTTTTATAAGCGCGCAGATGAAAAAGCAGGGGCTGAAAAAGCTCAGTCTGAGTTGATTAAGTATTTTCCTAAGAGTCAGTTTGCAAAGAATATCTACTTAAACCAAGCGGATTCTTTGCTGGAAAAAGCAGATTTTGATGAAGCTATTCGTCAGTACACAAAAGTATTGTCTGATTATAAAGGGAGTGACCAAGAAAAAGAAAAGATTCTTGGAAATCTTTTCTTTGTGAAATCACATTTAGAAAACGCTGTGATTCCAGAGCTTCGTCCCGAGCATTCTTTAAAAGCTGAGACTGTTAAAGCAGGTAAGGAATATCTTAAAGATTTCAGAAACGGTTCTAACAAAGATTATATTGTGACTATTCTAGCTTACAGACAGGGTGCGAATCTGAATGACGTAGAAGAGTTTAAAGGTGTGAAGGGATTGAATTCCAAAACTCGCAAGCTCTTAGAAGAAGCAGATGCAGTTTTGAAAGTTCGTGCAGGAAATTCATCTTCTTACCCAGGACTCATGAAGCGCTTTCCACCCAGTATGAGCTATTCATTACCTGTAAGAGAAGCTATGGGGCAAATTGCCTTTCAGCAAGTTGAGCCTAAGTATAAAAGCTATACAAGTTCTAAAGTTTCAATGGTTCCCGCAAAGCTTGCTCGATCCTTAACTGAAAAGGTAAGAAATCTTGAAGCTCTTGAAAAGAATTACACGTCTGTTGTGGGTTATGGAGATGGAACATCCGCTCTCAAATCTCTCGAGCGTTTGTCTGATTTGTATAAAAACCTTGCAGATGAACTTGATAAAGTAAGTGATCCTGAAGCGAAGAAAGAGCTTGAGAAATTTTCTAAATCTTTTTCAGACAAAGCGAAGTCTTTGATTGACTTATGTTTATCAAAAGCGAGTGAGTTAAAAATTCGCGGAGCTGGATTGAACTCTTGTCGTTCAAAAGCAAAATGGAACAAGGGTGTTCAGTCGTTTGTCGGTCGTTCTGTTCCAGACTTACAGTGGGTTCCTAAATTAAACCATAAACGTCCTTTGACAGAATTTGCTGAGAAAAGTTTCAAGCAAAACAAAATTGGATCTTTCCTTTTGGCGCAAGATCTTTTGGATCGTTCTGAAGATAAGGCTTCTTCCGAAGAAAAATTCTATATGGATTTCTTAGGTGCTCTTTTCGATTGGAGAGAGGGTAGAGGATCTGCTGCTGAATCGACTTTGCTCGATTTAAGCTCGCGAGCGGAATCTTCTAACAAGCGTACAGTTGTGAAGAATCTTTCATCTCTTTACTTGCAAGTGGGAGATTACAAGCAAGCTCAACAGATTCTTTCAGGCGTTGAAGAAGATGCAGATGTGAAAAAGTTAAAAGCTTTAGCTGCGACAGGATTGGGATCTTCTGTCGAAGCAGCTTCTAAAGATAAGGCTAAGGATGAAGAGTGAGAGGCATGGGAGAGTATATGAAAAATAGATTTTTAAAAGTTAAGGTTTTTGCTCTTTTTGTTTCTGTAGTGAGTGTTTCTTCATTCGCTCAAGATCGCAGTGAGGGATGGGTTGTTCGACAAACTGAAAACGGTTTGATGAAAGTCCCTGCAAAACAATATTTTCGTTTCGAGGGTTTAAGTCTTTCCGGTAAAGCTTATTCTCCATATCAAGCAACATTCGATCAACGTCCTTCTCGTAAGAGTAAGAGTTTGATTCCAGTCAGAACATCATTCAAACGTGAAGTGCTCGATGCGAGTGGATACTCGGGTCGATAAAAAAGGATTTTTAGGGGGATTAAATGAGCAACAATCGAGCAGTTATTGAATTATCGGTCTTTCAAGGAAACACGTTGATCGCAAGGCAGTCCTTTGATCAAGATAAAATTATCTTAGGTCGAATCTCTTCTGCAGATTTTAAAGTTCCAAGTCCTCAAGTCTCTCGTATTCATGCGTTGCTTGAGATTTTACAAGACGGTCAGATGAAAATTACTGACTTAGCTTCCACTCATGGGACATTCGTGAATGGTTCCAAAATCGTAGAAGCGATCTTGCGAGAGAATGATCAGGTAAAAGTTGCAGACGTTGATATCCGAATCGTTCGCGTATCTCGTCCTGTCACAACTCCTCCTGCTCCTTCTAAGAGAAACCCTACTCACCTTCCAATTCCTCAGCCCATTCAAGCCCCTTCTGTAGGGGGAATGGAAGCTGTGTCTGTTTCAGCACCTCCTTCTTATGAAGCTCCTGTTGTGAAGGGTCCTCGTGAAGCGACTGTTATTCGTAGCTTAAAAGAAAGTGCCTCTGTTCGTGGAGAAGCTTTAGCAAAAGCTCGTGAAGAACTTGAAGTGACCATGTACTGGGAAGATACAATTCTTGCCATTGATCACTATAAGCGTGGACGTAATACAATCACTTTAGGTGATGGAATTAAAACAACTTACTTGGTAGCGGATTCTTCCATTCCTCAAAAATATAAGTTTGTAGAAATCAATGACAGTCGTGTGGAAGTAAATCTTCACCCTGCGATGAAGATGAGTGCTCGTATCAATGGTCACATGTATACCAATGAAGAACTCGTCAAAAGTGGTCGGACAAAAATTGAACTTAGCGGAAACGATATTGCGAAAGTTAAAATCGGAACGATTCATTTCTTTTTGATGTTTGTTCCGGATCCTCCTGCACTTGAGCGTGGACCGATTCTTGAGCGAGATCCTGTTTTTTGGAGTTTATTCGTTACTGTTTTTGCTTCTGTTTTTCTTTTAGTCACTCTCAGTATGGTTTTCCAAAAACCTATTGAAGGTGAAGTGAAGGAATTCCCTGAGCAATTCAGAAAAATTCTCATCAAAACTTATCAAGCAAAAAAAGAAGTTCTTCCACCTCAGCCAGTCACTCAAGAAGCTGACAAAGCAAAAGCGGGTGTGGGCCTAGAGGAAAAGAAAAACATTCCTGATGCGATTAAGAATCAACAACGCAATCAGTTGGGTGGAAATGAAGGCGAAGGAAAGCGTAGTCCTGGACCCGAAGGAAAGCGTGGAGTGAAAGATTCTCCGCATGACACGGGCGTGACGGTTGCTCCAAAGGTAAAAGGTCCTGATTCAAAAGATCCAGGCCCATCAAATAAGAGCGCAACTGGAAAAGGAAAGACTCATGAAGTGAGCAAGTTTGGTTTGCTCAACTCGTTGAAGAGTTCTGGTCTTACAAGCAAACTCGCTAAACTTTCTGGATCAGATGGCGGCAATGATGATCTTGAAATGAAGTTCAGCGGTTTTGGAGGCGGTGGTCTTCAAAGTGCAAAAGGTGTGAGTCCTCGTGGAGGCTTACAAGGAACAGGATCAGGCGGCGGTGGAACGGAGCCAGTCGTAGGCGTTGGAGGTCTTGGAACGAAAGGTTTCGGACAAGGCGCAAAGGGAAGTGGCTTGGGTGGAATTCCCGGTAACGGCCCTGCTTTGATCTCTACAGAGTCTGGTGGGATTTCGGTTGGTGCGGGAATTTCAAAAGAAGAAATCGATCGAGTTGTGAAAGCTCACTACAACGAACTTGAATTTTGTTATCAGCAAGCCAAACAACGTAACGGAAGTCTTGCCGGCAAGATTGCACTTTCATGGACGATCATAAGTGGCGGCGCTGTTGCTAAAGTAAGGCAAATGGATAATAGCACGGGTGATAATGCACTCATCGAATGCTTTATGAAACGTTTGCAGCAGTGGAGATTTCCTTCTCCGCCATCTGGAGCTTCTGCTGAAGTTGAGTACTATCCGTTCTCGTTGAAGTAGATCTAAAAAAACTAAAAAATGAAGACCACATAAATAGCGCGCTATGTCAATAGTGCGCCATTGTGTTTTTGTGCATTTAAATACTTGAATTTAATCGGTTTTTTAGGTTAACCACCACTTTCTTCATTGTTGACAGTGAGATGTCCTCTCTCATACAGTGCCACCAAGTTGTATGGCGCTTTTGTTCTCAGAAAGCTCATCTTTATTTTCGAGGGGCCTTAAAAATCCTTAAACTATGAAATCTAAAGTTTTATTGTTCTCAATTTTAAATGCTTCTCTCTTTTTTATTTCTTGTTCAAAGCAAAGCTTAGATCCCACAGTCGAAGCCAGAGCGCGTGGAAGTGTTTCTCTCAAAGAATATGCGACTCAAGTTGGGGCTTCACCCGAAGCTCTCATCAGATTTAATGATTCTTTATGGTTGATTAAAGATCGTCCCTTCAAACTTGAAAGTTGTTTGGGATACTTTGCAGACGACTTTTCATCTCGAAATAAATTTTTAGATTGTTTATCGAAGCAAGGTCTTTTCTTTTACTCCAAGAAATTTATAGAAGAAATTGTTCCCTTTAGGCTTTCACGTTTAAAGAATATTCACGATTCCAAACACACTTTGGAATACCGTAAAAGTTTAAAACTTTTGAATTGGATTTTTGACATTGCTCTTGAGCAATACAGTTTGAGTAACCCTACGTCGTATTGGCTTGATGCTCGATCGGATGGCACTTGGCAATTTCGTGAAGAAAAAGATGAAAAGCATCCTGAGTGGACACTTAAGAATAGAGCAGATTACGATTTTCAAGATGGAGATGTAAGCCTAAACGTCAGTTCTGATTATTTCTCTGCAATTATTCCTCAATATACTTATCCAGAGCGTCGCTTAACTCACATGTGGGTGTATCGTTCGCAACGTGATTCTAATGAGGGCCACATGGTTGAAGCGATTATGGGTGAGGGTGTTTGGCCAACTTACAAGGATACCTTTCGTAGACGCGGGCAATATTACGAGCAATTCATACTTCGTTACAATGATCGTAAAAAAACAGACGCCGAGAATTTAGAAATTCGCAAAAAAGCTGCAGATTTTTCTGAATCAAAAATTTCTTCTGAATATGATTTTTCAGCAGACAATAGAAAGGGTTATTTCTGCACTTTCCTGGCGAGTATGAGCTTTGCGAATGCTTTTTTCGACATAGGTCAGTTAGAGGGAAAAGATCTTTTTGATAAAGTCTCTCAACTTTTCCCGCTTGGATATTCTCCTCTCAGAAAAGGATTATCTCGAAAGTTTTCAGCAAAGTTTGGAGTCGAAGAAGGTAAAACAACTTTCCCTGCTGCGGGTGATTTTTTAACACTCGATAATTTTGATGTGATTGCATATTACATCCGTCCTGATTTAACAAAAAGCTTTAACGATACTTATTTTTTTGCAGAATCTCTTGTGAACGCCATAGATCGAGGCGCCACAGTCAATGTTCCCAAGGATATGGATAAGATTTTTGCTCCTCTTGCTGAAAATCGCGACATGTTAAAAGGATTGATTGGCTTTGTGAGACAAGTTCATAGCCACTCAC
>JBAXJW010000114.1:0-5277 GCA_037137635.1 bacterium
AACACATTTCACTTCCCATATCTCGATACCAACTTTCGAAAAAAGACAGCGACTACTATGCTTTTTCAAAAGTAGATCTTTTGTTCAACGTTGATCAAAACGGCCAACTCATTTCTGAGTTTGAAGTCAAAGGACACATTAACGAAACACCTGACATTCAAAAAACAGAGGGTGAATTTGTAGATCTAATTTTTGAAAAGACTGTTCGAAAATAATTTCTAAATTTGAAGTTGATACTCATTTCCCCTAGAATGAAAATATCAGGGGCTATGAGAAAAATCTTTCCATTGTTACTGTCCGCCTTACTCTTTTCGAATGAAAGAGCTTTTGCCCAAAAGCGTATACTTATCTTGGGCGATTCTTTAACAGAAGGCATGGGAGTCGACGAAGCACTCACGTACCCTCGCGTGCTTGAAAAAAAACTAAGAGAAAGAAAAAAAGACGTTGTCATCATTAACGGTGGCGTGAGCGGATCTACAACCTCGTCAGGGCTGACTCGTTTGAAATGGCACCTAAAAAACAAAGTAGATGTATTAGCCATTCAACTTGGGGCAAACGATGGCCTTCGGGGGTTAGACTTAAATGTAAGCAAAAAGAATCTTCTAGAAATCATCAAAGTTGCTGAAGAAAAAAAAATCAAAGTTATTCTTCTAGGAGTACTTATGCCTCCAAATTATGGAAAAAAATATGTCTCAGATTTCGAAAAAATGTATCAAGATATAGCCTCAAAAAAAAAGCTAAGCTTCTTTAAATTTATCCTGAAAGATGTTGCTGGAGATCCTCAATACAATCTTCCAGATGGAATTCACCCAAACGAACTTGGACACCAAAAAATTGCCAACAACCTTATAGACTTTGTGGAAAAAAACCTGTGACGATAAAAATCGAAAAACTTTACAAACACTACAAGCAAAAAGATCAGATCATTCAAATCCTTTCTGGTGTTGACCTAGAAATCAAAACGGGAGAAATCGTTGCTCTCTTAGGAAAGTCAGGAAGCGGTAAATCTACCCTTTTATCTCTGATTGCAGGATTAGATTTACCAGACTCTGGAAAAGTCTTGATCAACGACACAGATCTTTTCAAATTATCTGATGAAGAGAGAGCCCGATTTAGAGGAAAAAACATTGGAATTGTTTTTCAACAGTTTCACCTCGTCAATCACCTGAATGCTTTTGAAAACATTTCACTCTCTCTCGAAATCAACAATAAAAAGGACAACTCTCTGATTCGCCAATGGTTAGACGAGATGGGACTTACAGAGCGCGCCCATCACTTGCCATCAACTCTTTCGGGTGGAGAGCAACAAAGAGTTGCCATTGCGCGGGCTCTTATCTTTAACCCCAAACTTATTTTGGCAGATGAACCCACAGGCAACCTCGACAACGAAACCGCAAAGCAGATTACCAAACTTCTTTTTGACTATGTTCGAAAGCTTAAAACAACAATGATTTTTGTCACTCACGATAGAGAGCTTGCAGAATTGGCCGATAGAATTGTGACCCTTAAGGACGGTCGATGCGACTTTTAAATTTTATCACCAAAGGCCTAAGGTTTGATAAATTTTATAATTTCTTTTTTGTATTTTGCTTTGGTCTTGCCCTTCTTGGACTTATTTTTGTTGAATCCCTTGGCTCCGGAATCACACAAAAAATACAAAACCTTGCACAAAAAGGCATCGCTTCTGACCTCATCATCACTTCACGCACACCCATTACGGACGATAAAAAAAATCTTATTCTCAACTTTTTAAACAAAAACGATCTCGAACAAACACCATGGATCGAAACCTATTCTCTTGTTGCCCAAAAAAATGGGAATGCCAAACTGGCTCATCTCAACTTTGTGGGCAATCTCTTTCCCTTCTACGGAACACTCGAACTAGAAAATAAAAAAACATTATCTCCAAGGGACTGGGCTCTTCTTCATCAACAGGATTATGTTTGGATAGAAAAAGGCTTAGCTTCACAGCTGAATTTAAAAATTGGCGATAGTTTAAAGATTGGCGACTTCTTTTTTAAAATTAACGATTTCATCTTAATGGATGATTTCTCATCTTTTAGGGCTTTTAGTCTCGCTCCCAAGATATTTATCTCACTCAACCACATTCAAAAAACTAAACTTATTCAATATGGGTCAACAGCCAACTACGCTTATTCTATAAAGGTAAAAGACAATCAAAACCCAGCCAGCTTAGTTGACGTTAAAGAATCATTAAAAAAGATAATCAACGACAAAAACATTCGAGTACAAGACTACAAAGATTCCGGAGAACAAAGCAATCGTGCCATTACCCTTCTTAACGATTATCTCGGACTTATTTCATTAGTCTGCTATATGCTTGGCCTTTTGGGATTGTATTATTTCACTCAGTACATTCTTACAAAAAAAATAAAAACGATCGCCATCTACAAAAGCTTGGGATTGGACTTTAAGTTTCTTTTCAAAGTCGAAGTTCTTCAACTTTTTTTCCTCATTCTAATCTCGCTCCTTTTCTCTTTCACGACATTCGCCATCCTTGCCCCCTCCCTACAAAAACACATCAAGGTTCTATCAGGTGAGGAACTTGCTCTCACTTTGAGCCTTAAAAGTTTTATAAGAATTTTTCTCATCGGCGTTTTAGGAGTTTACTTATCCTTACTTCCCCTCTACTGGGCGAGCCTCAAACAAGAAGTCAAATCTATTCTTGGCGAAATCCAAGGAGAAGCTCCTCAAATAAACCGTCTCTTTTTTTTACCTCTTCTTTTATATATTGGGTTTTTATCTATTTACCTTTCCCACTCGTTTAAAATTGGATTTTTGTTTTTAGGTGCTCTTTTTCTTTTACTTTTATTAAGCTTTTCTGTTCTTCGCTTTTTACTTTATTTAGCAAGCCGAGATGTTTTTAAATTTAACCTCATCAACACTCATGCCCTTAAACTTATTACCCGCTATTTTCATTCAAGCTTTACATTATTTATTTCTTCAGCACTAGGGATTTGCCTTTTGGTATTTATCTTTCAAGTTGAGAACTCTTTAAGAAATGATCTTATCTTAAAAAACAGTGACTCAAGAGCTGATCTTTTCTTATTTGATCTTCAAGAATCAGACTTAGAAAAATTCAAAAAAATTTCCGTTGATCACCACTTCAAGACCCAGATGATATCTCCCATGATCCGGGCAAGATTTGTGAAAGTAAATGGAAAAAAATTCACGAAAGATGACGAAGCTCTTTACCAAACACGCGAGCGTGAAAATGAGGAGCGATTTAGAAATCGTGGTGTTAACTTAAGCTACAGAGACAGACTTTCCCCTTCGGAGCGAGTTGTTCAAGGTAAAGAATTTCTTCAAAAATGCAAAAACATAGAAGATATTTGCGAAATTTCCATGGAACTCAACTATGCCCAACGACTTGGGATTAAACTCAATGATCGCTTAAGCTTTGATGTGAGCGGCGTTGAAGTTGAAGGAATCGTTACAAACTTTAGAAGAGTAAAGTGGACAAGCTTTGATCCTAATTTCTTTATTCTTTTTTCACCTGGAGTTCTTGAAGAGGCCCCTAAAACCTATCTCGCATCTCTTAAGGTTGCTTCTCTTGAAGAGAAAGAAAAAATCTATCGACTTATTTCCAGTCAGCTTCCCATGGTTTCTTTAATTGATATTTCTGAGATCATAAGAAAAGTTTCTAAAATTTTTGACATTATGGCTTTGGGAATAAAGCTAAGTGCTTTATTAAGTCTTGGAATGTCTCTTTTAGTTCTTTTTTCTGTTGTCTTAAATCATTTGGAATTGAGAAAGGTTGACATGAAGCTTTTGTCTTTTATGGGTTTTAGCAAATCGATGCTTACGTCTCTTTTTTTCAAAAAGTTTTTTATCATTTTATTTTTAAGCGTGATTCTTTCAACTGCGGTGGCAACAAGCCTCTCCCTGTTAATGCTCACTCATTTTTTAAACGTTGAATATTCTTTAACCCTTTTAAGAACTCTAGCCCCGGGGCTCACCATACTCGCCATCTTGTCAGTCGCTATTTTAATTAAACTTAAATTGATGCAATCAAAAAGCTCTAAACGCAGTGACTTTTAAGCTCTTTTCTTCTTATATAATGATTTTCTTTACTTAGTTTCTTCTGGCTTAAAAAATTCTCTTAACTCCGGAAGCGTTTTTAATATGAGAGGTGGACGAACATCATTAAACTCAGGCAATGGATCACCTATTTTTTTAGCCTCTTTGCACAAACATTCCCATTTTAGATGCCACATATAAAGACTAGCCGTGAACATTTGCTCAAGATACATACTGAAACTCCAAGCAAAGCCTATATAAACTATTAGCCCCATCCATGCATGATCCGAAAAATGCATGAGAGGCGGTTCACCGTGTTTACCTTTCGCTCCAAGCTGAATCATCACTCCGGCTGGTAGAAAAATCAAAACAGTAGCTGCGTATGTCAACGCATAGCCTACGGTGAATTGTTTTAACCGCGCACGAAACACACTTAATCCCTTTTTTATTGCAGCCACGGATCCCAAATTCTCCCATGCAATAGCGGGCATTATTAAAAAAACAATCATGCGAATGCCTTTTTCTAAAGCATCAATAAAGGCTCTGCTGAAAGAAAAACTCTCGTAGCCAGCCAATGTTTCCGCTGCGGATTGAGCCGTTAATTCCCTATTGTCGTCTTTATCTTTTTTGCTAAGGGCTGCACTGATGACTGTGAGTATGAACCATAGAAATGCCCATATGATCGCTATTGGTAAAATATAAACAAAATTTTCAAAAAGAACCCTCTTAAATGTGCTTATTAAACCCAAGCTCTTTCGTTCTTCAATATCTTGAAGCATTTCAAGAAGCCAAGAGCACGAAAAACACAATGTTACGGAAAGCAAAACAATAAACCCGAACAACACCAAAAGATTTTGCGGTGTTGAATATTGCTCCCATGCATAGAAATACTTGAGATAAATAACAGTTGGGGCGTAAATCAACCATGTAAGCAAAAGGGGCACAATGAGTATGGGCAAACTTATAAAAATAGAAATTGAATTTAAAATTATTGATAAACCATTAGCAAAAGTTTTAAAGAACTTGCCCATTTTTGTTTATCGGTTTTTAAAGACTCCAAAATAAGCTTTTTAATCTCTTTTTAACAATTTATTAGATTCAAAAAGATGCAGCAAAATCAGGAAACATTTTTAATTAAACTTAAATTGATGCAATCAAAAAGATCTTTAATCAGTAGCCTTTAAGCCGCACCATCAAAAATTGAATGCTCAAGCTTCATGCGAATGTATTTTTGGT
>JBAXJW010000115.1:0-5211 GCA_037137635.1 bacterium
TGGTCTTGAGCTTTGCGGCGCAAAACTTCCATGAGCAACATGTTGTGGTCACTTGCGATATTGGCAACCTCAAAAATGGGTGCAATTTCAAATTGACCAGGAGCCACTTCGTTATGACGAGTTTTTGCAGGGATTCCCAAGCGATAAAGCTCTTTGTCGAAGTCCGCCATAAAAGCTTGAACACGAGGAGGGATACTTCCAAAGTAATGATCTTCGAGTTGTTGGCCTCGGGGCATTCCCGCACCTTGAAGAGTGCGTCCTGTCATGATGAGGTCGGGACGAGCTTTGAAATAAGCTCGATCAACTAAAAAGTATTCTTGTTCAGTGCCGATTGTTGTTGTGACAGACTCAACTTTTTTATCGCCGATAAGATTAAGGAATTCGGTTGCGACTTTGCTCAATAAGTTCATCGAGCGAAGAAGAGACATTTTAGTATCAAGAGCGTTGCCTGTGTAACTTACAAAAACGCTGGGGATGCACAAAATTTTTGCTCCTGCGTTTTCAACAATGAACATCGGAGAAGAGAGGTCCCACGCAGTGTAACCGCGGGCTTCAAAAGTGCTGCGAGTTCCTCCAGAAGGAAAACTAGAAGCGTCTGGCTCTGACATGATTAATTGAGAGGCGTTAAATTTCTCAACGTATTTTAAAGTTTTAAAATCAAAGCTCAAAAATGAATCATGTTTTTCTGCAGTCAATCCTGTGAGGGGCTGAAACCAGTGAGTAAAGTGTGTTGCGCCTTTTGCAATCGCCCAATCTTTTACGGCGTCTGCAATCTTTTGAGCATTTGCCATATCCATGGAGTCTTTACCACTTAAGGCTGCTTTGTACGCATTGAGGACTTGAGAAGAAACAGCTGCTTCGAGCTCTTGAGTTCCAAATGTTAATTCTCCGTAGTAGTCAGAAACTTTTTTGGAGCTGTCTTCAGCTTTAAGAGCGGGGGATTGATGGATAAGCTTTAAGATTTCAAGGCGAGTTGAGTGCATCTTGGCCGCCAACTTAAGAAAAGGAGAGTGAAAAATCAATTTGAAAATAGAAAAAATTAAAGTCTTTTTCTAAATAACTCTATCCCAGTCAATGACTTGCTTAGGCAATAAAAGCCAGTTACTTTTTTTAGGGAAGTTATGAGGCGGACGTTCGCAATATTCCTTGTTTTTGAGGTGTCCCGTTAAGGCCAAGGTGAAGGCATGAAAAGCCTGTATGTGAAGAGCTAACATTTCAAGACTTTCATCGAAGATAAAAAGTTCGGGCATCTTTTTTTGTAATAAATTCATAAAGTCTCTTCGAGCTTCCACGCCATCACTTAAAGAAGAGTAGCCTTTCTGGATAAAACTTCTGGCCTTGAGAGATTTAGCGATTCTGTGAAAAGAGGCGCGCGGTGCACTCTCAACGAATTTGGCTTTTACTTTTTCTTTGAGCTTGAGCATTCGAGCGGCCAAAAGTATTTGATTTGATCCGATGGCATCAGCAAAAGCAAAACGCTCGGAGCATTGGTGGCGAAGGTAGATTTCAACCGGACGATGGACGTAATCAAGAAATTTTCGAGGTTGAGGTTTGAGTTGCTTCCAAAGATGTTCCATCCACTCTATCTCTTGGCGAATAGTGTCGTGAGAAGCTCCCATTTTTTTTGAAAGAAGAGGCGGAAAGCTCAAGGGGGCATTCGTGACAACTAAGCTTTTTGAAAGCTTCGGTTGATCTTGAAAAAAATCAACGAGTGCTTGATCGAGGTCGCTTTCTTCATCTCGAGGCATCATCAGATCACTCAAAATAAGGCGTTGAGATCGAGGGTAGTAATCTAGAACGGCAATAGTCGAGCGCGGGACTCTTGGTCCTGTGAGTTCAAGTCCATAACTTCGATAACCGATTTCACTCGTCTTCATTTGCTGCTATCTTCAGTCTATCATGTTTGAAGTTTGGGGCGTAACAGGTGTTATAGGATCTGGAAAATCAATAGCCATGAAGCTCGTTAATGAGTTGGGATATCCCTGCATTGATGCTGACCAGGTTTCAAGAATTGTCGTTGATAAAAAGCGAGAAGAGGGTAAAAAGGGCTTTGCTCTTATTTACAAAGCCTTTGGTTCAGAGGTTTTGAATAATTTGGGCGAGCTCGATCGACCCGCTCTTCGTAAAAGAATGATGCGAAATCCTGATGATCGAAAAGTTCTCGAATCCATTCTTCATCCGCTTATTTTGGAATACATCACAAAAGTCATGACAGAGTGGAAAAGCTCTGGGACAAAACTTGCGTTTATTGAAGGAACCCGATTAATCGAATCAAATTTTCACAATATGCTGTCGGGAATCGTTGTTGTGACAGCATCAGAAGCTTTAAAAATTAAACGCTTGATGAAAAGAGATTCTATGGGTCGAGATGAAGTGTTTCAAATGCTTCAGTTGCAAAACGAAATTCTCATGAAGCGAATTGCAAAGCATGAATGGAAAAATGAATCTTCAGAAGCCGTTCTTAAAAAACAAATCCAAGATTTTATTGCGAAAAGACTCGAGAGCGAAAAAAAAGCATAAGGAAAGTTCAAGAAAATGAAGTCCCAGGTTGCAGAACTCATTACAATTGGAAATGAAATCCTCGATGGAAGAGTTATCGATACAAACAGGAGTTATTTGGGCCGAGAATTAAAAGCCTTAGGGTTTGAAGTTCGCTATGCCCAAAGCGTAGACGATAATTTAGCTCGAATTGTTTCTGCGTTTGAGTTGGCCTCGAAAAGAAGTGATGTTGTTTTTTGCACAGGTGGATTGGGGCCTACGTCTGATGATTTAACAGCAGAGGCTTTTTCTCAATTTGCAAAAGTTCCCTTTGAAATGAATGCGGTTGCAGAAAAGTTTGTTCGCCAAGTTCTTGCAAGTCGTAATCGTGAGCCCAACGAAAGTCAGTTGAAGCAGGCTAAGTTACCTCAAGGTTGTGAAGTGATAGAGAATTCCGTGGGGACAGCGCCTGCCTTTTCTTGTTTAATAAATTCTCAAAATAAGAAATGCGAATTTTATTTTTTTCCTGGAGTTCCTCGCGAACTAAAGGCCATCTTTGAGGGAAATGTTCGAAAGAAATTCTTAAGCTCTTCTTTTCGCACCTATACGTGGGCAACTTGTTTTACGGCTGAGAGCGATTTGCAAGAAAAGTTAAAGTTTTTAGAGCCAGGTCTTTCCCCTTTGAAGCTTGGATTTAGAACTCATTTCCCCGAAAATTTTGTGTCTCTCATGGGAAACGTTCAAGATGCTCAGGGTGAAGTTTTGTGGGCTGACTCACTTAAAAAAATAGATCAAGTTTTAGCGCCTCTCACCTATCAAAAAGGTGAAGTGCTTCCTACTCTTGAAGGAAAGATTATTACGGAGCTTGAAAAGAAAAAAACACGACTTTTGCTCGTAGAATCTTGTACGGGAGGCTTGCTCTCAAGCTTGCTGACGGATGTTGCGGGAGCCTCTTCAGTGTTGTGGGGATCACAAGTTTGTTATGCGAATGAAGAAAAAATTCGTTTAGGTGTTGATCCTGAAATTCTTAAAAAATTTGGAGCTGTTTCTGAAGAGTGTACAAAATCTTTAGTGGAAAATGCGCTTCTTCGTTTGTGTAAAGATTCGGTTAAGGACTCTCGTTTTCTCGTGTCGCTTTCTACGACTGGAATTGCAGGGCCCAGTGGTGGAACAGATGAAAAACCTGTGGGTCTTTGTTGGCTTGGTCTTGCGATTCAGGATCAAGAATCAAAAAAGATTCAAGTGTTTACAGAGAAAGTCCTTGCTTCAAAGTTTTATGATCGAAGCATGATGAAGCTTTATTTTGCAAAAAAAGCCCTCCATTTTTTGAGAGCCAATTTTTTGAATTTTACTTTCTAAATAGCGAATTTCATAAAGATTCTTTTAGCCCTCACCGATATATAAAATGTGAAGAAAGACGACTCTTCTTTTCGGCGGGTGAGCGCAATTATTATGGGTGACACTCTTTGTGCAAACAAACAATATAAAGGCCCAATTTTTGCTCGTAAAAAGAAGCTAAATTACAAAGCTATTTTTTATACTTTTCTGCTTGTTGGCGCTTCGATTTCCTGTTGGGAGTTGGCACGTCGTCAAGCTCCTAAAGTGATGGCTGAGGTTTCGCACTACTTAGAAGGCAGGAATATAGCGAGTGATCAAAAATAATCCCATTGATCTAGGTCCTCTTGATCAACTCATGAACGATCCTTCCATCACAGAAATTATGGTGAATGGACCGAGTAAAATCTTTGTAGAAACAAGAGGGACTTTAAAATCAACTCCTTTAAGCTTTAGAAGTGAAGAAGATCTTTTAAAGCTCTTTCAGCAAATAGCTTTATCATTGGGTAAAACGTTAGATGAAAAAAATCCCACACTTGATGGCCGCCTTCCGGATGGTTCTCGTGTAAATATAGTGATTCCTCCTGTGGCCGTTGATGGACCCTCTATAACAATCCGAAAGTTTTCACCCTTTGTCTTGTCTTTAGAGCAACTTATGAATTCCGGAATGTTTGATGAGCGCATGGCTTATTTTTTAAATTGTTGTGTGAGTGCACGCATCAATATGGTGGTGAGTGGGGGAACGGGTTCTGGCAAAACAACTCTTCTTAATTTTTTAAGTTCATTTGTTGATCCGCACGATCGTGTTGTGACGATTGAAGATACAGCGGAGTTAAAGATTAAAATTCCCAATCTTGTTCGCTTGGAATCGCGACCTGGAAATTTGCGAGATGTAACTCCTGTTACTATCCGACAGCTTGTGATTAATGCTCTACGGATGCGTCCCGATCGTATCGTGGTGGGTGAGTGTCGAGGCAGTGAAGCCTTGGATATGCTCTTTGCGATGAATACAGGTCACGAGGGCAGCATGACAACGGTTCATTCCAATACGGCGCGCGATGCTCTTAGGCGAATTGAATCGATGGTGATGCTTGCAGGAACGGATCTTCCGCTTCGAACCATTCGCGAATATGTTTCAAGTGCGATCCAGCTTGTTGTGAATGTGCAGCGTGGGCAAGATGGAAAAAGAAGAATTGTTGAAATGATTGAAGTTTCAGGGATGGAAGGCGATGTGATTACAACCCAAGAAATTTTTCGTTTTAATCATAAGGAAGGTCGTTTTACGACGCCTGGTTTTGTTCCGCGTTTTATCAGTAAATTTCAGCTCAGAAATATTTCTTTTCCACCCGACTTTTTTTCGGATCGTTATAAGATCACAAAAAAAGCTTCTTAAGGATA
>JBAXJW010000116.1:0-5176 GCA_037137635.1 bacterium
ATTAAAACAACTTAACACCCTATAGTTTTATTTTTTTGTTTCTATAGATGGATGAGCGTACTCATTAAACCTGTATCCAAACGCACCAAGCAAAACACCTAGCCTTGCAGAAATAAACCACAGAACCCCCCTATATCCATAATTTAATCTTCTCAAAAGGTGCTCTGCCCTTGGACCAAAAAATTTACCACAAACTTTGTTTAATTGAATGGGGACAACCCTTAAAACAATTAACGGCGATATCAACAAAGCAGTAAAAATAAAAAAAATCGACTTAAAAGCTAGCCATACTCTTAAAAGAAAAGTTGATTTACCTTCTTTTGTTTTTAAAATTAGTTCAACCGGTATAGAATAATTAAACCTTCTCTTTAATATCCACCCCAAACTTATTCTATCCTTACTCAAATGAGCGTATACAATAGTTAAAGAACAAAACCTTATAGAAAAGCCCTCTCTAGATACTTCTCTAAAAAATAAAACATCTTCTCCACAAGACAAAGATAAAGATTCATCAAAACCAAAAACTGAATCTAATATTTTAATTTTAAAAAAAACATTATACGTATAAGCTTCTTTAAGGCTCGTACCATTTTCATAAATAGGAAACTCAAAATAGCCACCATCGATTATCCACTGAGGAGAATGTGGATTAAATATAGGAATTAAGTGCCCAAATATAACATCTGCATTCCATTCGTACATTGCCCTTAGACCAGAGGAAAGCCATTTTTCATCTACACTTTCATCATCGTCAACCATTGCAATCACGTCAGCTCCTAAAGCTTTAGAAGCTTCAAGAAGACGATTTCTTACCTGAGGGATCCCCCTTTTACACTCAACAAAATACTCAAGATCAAAACGAAATCCATTTTCACGACATTTCTCGATGACACTTAAAGCTGATCCATTAGGATCATTGTCTACAATAACAACCGTTACTCGTGGTACTTTCCCTAAAGGCTCAACATCAAGGACGTTGATTGAGTCAAGAAGCCGTCGCAACCCGCTTGGGCGGAAATAAGTAGCTGCACAAATACAAACATGTTTTGCAATAAAATCACTTTTAATCACTCAGTAAAAATTAAATCAGATTAAAACCAAAAACAATTAACTATCTAGAAATATTAATTTTCTTGCTAAACCGTGAATTTCTTAACAAAAAATTCACATTAAAAAGGTTGATAAAAATTACACTTTTAACACTAAAACTGCGAAAATAAACATATGCGTCTTAAGACAGCACTCCTTACGGGAGCTTTTATCATTAACAGTTTGCATGCATCTACAAGTTCCCTGGTAACTCAAGGTGACTCCACACAAGATGCATCAGATTTAAGAAATCAACAACAACTACAATTAGAAAGTTTGATTGCAAACGCTGAAAACGAAGCCAATAGACAAAAACTCGATTTACAAAATCAATATGCTGCTCTTCAAGTACAACTTGCAAAATGCGGCACAGACAGAAGCATTGCCTCTATCCAAGCTGAAAAAGATGCTGAAGATAAAAAAGTAGCCGGAACACAAAGCTTTATAAATTCAGCCGCCCCAGCTGCTGGAAAAATACTTGAAAACGGAATGAAATATAAAATGGGTGGAGACGCAAAAGCTAAAGCATCCATAGAAGAAGCAGCTAAACATTATAATGCATTAAACGACGGGTTTTTAAATACAAACTCTAACTCTAACTCTAACTCTAACCAAAACTCATCAACACACAGTACGAACACAATAATATCTACCCCTTTAGATCCCAATTCCTGCAAAACAATTCGCATGCAAGAAGACGGAAGCAATGTGAGCGCAGTTCTCTCAAGTGCAAAAAGAAAAAAAATTGAATTCATGCAAACTGGTGCAACACCAAACCCGCCTTGTTACGGAAGGATGTCTCAACTCGAAATTGAAGCAGAAGATGCCAAAAGCAAAATCGAAAAAGCCGAAAAAGAAAAAGAGCAAATGTCAGGGGTCGGCGCAAACTTAATCGGAGCCGCAGCTCAACTTGGACTTGGATATTACGGAACTACCGTCGCGAAAAAAGGCGCTGAATCAGATCTAAAATCCGCAAATCAAGTGGGAGATATCGGCCATCAAGCTTGCGCAGATGGAATCAAAAGCCAAGCAGAAGCAATTCAAAGACAAATCGATGCAATTAATGCCCAACTCGCTGGCGATATCGATCGCCTCAGAAAACAATTTGCGGCAAAAAGAATTGAAATTTCTCCTAAAGATAGCAAAGTTCCTGTTGCCGAAGACACAAATGTTGGAGTGAGTGAACTAAACGGTGCTGGCGTGCCCTCATCCAACTTCAAATCCAAAAACCCACTCGCTCTTGATAACAAAAAAAATAATTCTGCTGGTGCCTCTGGTGGTGGAGCTCCTGGAGGAGCTGGAGCTGGAGGCGATGGAAAACTTGGATGGGGCTTTGGAGACCCCTCAAATGCCAGCAACCCTGGTCTTTCCCAAGGACTCCCAAATCAGCCAGGCAGTGCTTCAGTATCTGGAGGCGGTGAGATTGGAAGTGGCGGCCCTGGCTCTGCAGGGGAAAATCCCTTCGGAGATCCTTTAATGGCTGGCACTGGAGATGCTTTTGCGAACGTTGGCCCCGAAGGAGCTAAAACAGGAAGTATGGGCAACGGATTTTGGGAGCTTGCAATGCGCACACACCGCAGAGTTTATGCTCACTTGGGAGAATTACTCGGAGGTCAAAGCGGACCTCAAGTTACAAATAAAGAAAATAAAAATCCTGAGCGAAGTATTACCTCAACTAAAAACTAGCGATGCTTTAAAATTGCAACGACATTTGTTAATCGCTCACCCTTAAGATTATTAAAATTCAAATTCATTTTAATTTGATCTTCTTTTTGATCTGCTATTTCAACGCTGGCTTCGTATTCCTCACCAATCAAAACATACTGATGAAATCGACATTTTGTTTCAACCACATCCCAACGATATGTCTTGTCTTTGTTAAATTCGATCAACCAAACATCTAAACATTGCAACAAATAACTATAGACAAACATTCCGTGCGCAATCGGTCCCTGCAATCCCATTTCTTTAGCGACAGCTTCGTTTTGATGAATAGGATTGGGATCACCTGCCACATCTGCAAACATCTTGATCGTTTCAAGGTTTACAAAATATTTCATTCTTTAATCCCTCGAACAATCACTGTGCCTTCTGCAATGGCATACATTTCACCGCGACACGTATAAACGTTTTTTAATTCCAAAAAAGTCACCAGATCCCCGCCTAACTTGCGCGACATCACCTTGGCAATTGAAACAGTCGAAATAACGCGATCACCCACTTTTAGATGTTTAAAATATTGAAAGCTTTGCGATACATGGAGCAATTGTTTGAGAGAAATTCCAAGATCGGCAAAAACCTTAAATTCCATCTCACGCAAACAGCCATAAAAAGAATGGGGAAGCTCTTCACCAGGTGGAAACTTGTAATCGACTGTTTTAAAAAACTTATCAACCCATTCTTTTGTGACAAGAATCTCAAGGTCAGGGTATCGACGATTCACAAGATCCGGGGTTAAAAGAGTAGATTGTGTTCCCACAACTTAAAAAAGTTAGTCAATTTTCTTCAGCTTTTCTAGGCCTTAGCCTCTACACAAGCCTATCTTTTATAAGTTCTATTGTAGGTTCTGTGTGTCCTTCACAAATAAGCGCCGCACCTCTGTTTTTTTACAGTGCCTACGACACTCAAACGTCTGCACTTCCTCAAGCTCACCTCTTAAACCTCGAGGGAATCATGAGCCTCTCCGGCCACCTCAACCTCGATTCACAAAGCCACTCACAACGTCACAACGAAACTTACGATGCAACGGGCGTTTTCACCTTCACCCATAACTCCCAAATTCTTTTGCATGGTTTTTACATAAGTCCCTCTTTTTTTAAGAGTTCCGCCCAAACTCAAGGAAAAGTTTCTTATTTAGCGACCAAAGGCTGGGCGCTCTCTATGGGAAGAGCCAACATCACCTATCCCCTCTCCACTTATCGAGGCTTTATTCAACTCACTTACAGACAAACAAAAGCGGATTCCTCGGACGCCCAAAACCAAGCCCTTGCTACCGAGCTCCAACTTCCAGAACCTTATCAAGAAAGAAAATCGCTTCTTCTCACTATGGGCACAGGAACCACACACGCGGATCTTGTCTCACAAAAAAAACCTTTTCTTGATTCAGAAATCTTAATCACCTTGCGTTACGACTATGAAAAAGGCGATTTTTTTTCAAACATAAAAAGCTCCGTTTTTTACCCAACATTTGTTGATTTAGGAGCCACAGCGGGTTGGTACAAAATTTTTAACGAAATTGGAAGCGGCACCAACAGCAGTATCACAGATGCTTTTTTGATGGGACCCAGGATTCGAACAAGATTTCTCAAAAATCACTTTGCACTGGATTCTTCATTTCTCTGGCCACTTTATAGAAGCTTTGATGGAAAAGCGCTTTTTGCTGCACCAAGGCTAGACCTGTCACTTGTCGCAAGTTTTTAAATTTTTTAAATTTATAGACTGGCTTTTATAAACTGGCTCTGATTTTTGAAATCCTCAGCTGAACAGAAATTTTCTCGCGCCATTCTTGTAATTCGGGAATCACCAAAGCATCTACTTCTGAATGACCAATCGTCAAAAACTTTTGGCAAAGCTCTTCAAAGCCAAATCCAATCACACATCCCGAAGTTCCAAACTTCCATTTGACATGTCGCTCTTTCATAACTGTACGGTTATCAAGCTTGAGTCTTGAAACACAAAAAAGCGGTTGTGGATTTGAGCGGCCCCATGGACCTCCCAAACTTAAGCGCTGCACATCTTCGATTGTCGGAAGATTTTCGATATAGCCATCAAAATCAATCGTGCGGCCCAAAGCACTGCTCGATGAAAAATCCATCGTACGAATATAAGCTTCTAGATGACTTAACTTCGTTGATTCAATTTCTAAACCTGCCGCTTCCGCATGGCCTCCAAATTTAATAAGTATGGAGCGAGCCCCCTCCAAAAAGGAGAGACAATGGAATCCCACAGGACATCGCATGGAACCTCGAAAAGTGCCTTGATGAGTTTTTGAAAGAACAATCGCAGGCAAATAGAATTCATCCACGAGCCGCGCGGCCACAATCCCCAAAACTCCTTCAACCCACCCTTCCCCGTAAACAAGCAAGAG
>JBAXJW010000117.1:0-5155 GCA_037137635.1 bacterium
GTGTCCAACGTTGAAGAGTGGGGCTCCAAAAAACTTGCGAAGCGATAAATTCTGCTTTTTTAATCTCTGTTGTTTGTAGAGTCTTTCCGTCAGAAGAAAAGTGAAAAGAAAATTTCTCGGTGTTTTCGTTTCCAATACTTTCTGTTGATATCCAAGAAAGTCCCCCGCTTGAAACAAAGGGCCCTTTAATTTGTTTAGCAGAGACAAGTTGAGTGGAGTCATCTGCAGTAAGTGGAGTCTCGGCCCATTGTTTTTTTAAGGCTTCAAAGCGATCGCTGACAACTTTTCCATTTTGACGATAAAGTTCATGAAAAAAGAATCCCAAATTGGCAGAGTTTTGATGAAAAGTTTCTTGAGGGCTTTTTGCATTGGGATCCTTGAATAAGTCGTCAATGAGCAAATATCCCATGTGATAGGGGTAATTTCCTGAGTGGACATAGCGAATCCCCTCCATCGATCCATCCATAAGATCGCTAGTGAGAGGATCTTTTTGGGTTCTTTTTTGATATTCCACAAATTTTCGAAGATCAGCAGAGATAATTCCATTGTTTCCTCGTCCTTTGTTTTCGCCTTGAGATTCAGCCCAGACTGCAAAGCCTTCGTGAACCCAGCGAGGTAGTAAAGTGTTGGGTCTTGAGATGTTTCCCCAAAGATAACTAAAAAAGGTGAAGATTCCTTTTCTTTGTTGAAGGACGATCATGTGAGCGAGTTCGTGTAGGGTCGTTTCGTATAATCCCTCTTGCATCAAGCCAATGGTGCTTTGGAGCTCGGGAGTTTCGGTATGAACATAGATTCGATTTGTAGGGAACACTGTGGTGAGTCCGTTGTGTGTATCTGGACGATTGTCGTAAACAACAGAAAAACTATCGATAAATTCTCCTTGAAAAAGACTTTCGATTTTTCGAACAGCATTAAGAGTGATCTCTGAAAAATAGGGAAGATATTTTTCTTGTCCGATTCCACTCACTACGGTGATTTGAATGCGTGGCTTTTCAATTGGATAGGAAAGGGTTGTTTGACTCTCAAGTAAGCCGCGAGCTGTAGCGCGCTGAATCACGAAGATGGACAAAACAAAGATGCTTTTTACGAATAAGAGTTTCAATTTGTTCATTTTGGAAATAATTTACCAAATGTAGGGCTATCTTAGAGTAGACCCAGAAAATAAATTTGTAAGTTATTTGTAATTGAATAAAGCAAATTTATAAATTCAAAAAGGAGAACGCACATGAAGATGAACAAAAACTGGGGTCTGTTGACATTGTCTCTTAGCTTGAGCGCTATGATGACTATTTCTTGCTCAAAGAAAAAATCTGTTGAAGAGGGTGATGGATCTGAAATCACATCTATTGATACAGGTTCTAATGGCAGCAAGAAAATTGCCGGCCTTCCTACTATCTATTTCGAATTCAACTCATTTTCTTTGAGTTCAACTGCTAAAGAATCACTTGTTCTTGCTGCAAAATGGTTGAAAGCTAACAAGGGTCAAAACGTTCAAATTGAAGGACATTGCGACGAGCGTGGAACAACTGAGTATAACCTTGCACTCGGTGAGCGTCGTGCTTCAGCTGTCAAAAACTTTTTAACTTCAAAAGGTGTGAGCGCTGGTCAGCTTTCTACAATTAGTTACGGCGAAGAAAGACCTGTTGATGCGGGTCATGATGAAGCGGCTTGGGCAAAAAATCGTCGCGACGATTTCGTTTCTGGAATGTAATTTAAGTCCTTCCTAAGTGTTGGATTGTTTACGGTCAGCTTCCACTCGTTTTCTTGAAGAACGTTTGGGGAGCTGGCCGTATTCTTTTTTTAAGCTATGATGAAAGTATGAAATTAAGAGATACTTTACTCTTAGCTTTACTCGCGTTTCTTGGCGCATCTTGTGCCACGACCGATAAGCCTGTGAAGCCTATGATTTTTGCAAGTGCTGCAATGAAGGGGGCTGATCGTGCTCGTGCAGAGCGCTTGGCTCCTGATCTTTATCGAAAAGCAGAAGTAAAGTTTTGGTCTGCTCGAAAAAATTACATGCAGAAAAATTTTGATTTAGCTCAAAAAGATGCAAAATTAGCAAAGCTGTTTTTTGAGAAAGCCGAAATCAAAGCGTCTTTAAAGTCTGCTGAGGGATCTGATGATGAATAAAAATAATGGAATTCTTTTTTTACTTTTTTGTCTCTGTCTTTCTTGTAAAACCTCTGGAGACTTAGCAGCAGAAAGAGACGGCCAAGATCCTGGTGAAATTCGAACACTTCCCACTCCCGTTGGAAGCGTTGAACAAGCTCCTATTGTGAACGAAGATTCTGCTCGTGAAATGGAAGTCTTAAGGGGCAAGCTTCAGGAGTTGGAATATCTTCATCAAACGGAAAAAGCACAGCTTGAAACAAAAATTGCTCAGTTAGAAGCAGAAAAAAAAGCCTTTGTAGAAGAAATCAATGTTCTCAAAGGTGGCGGATCACCTGAAGCGACAAAGGGTGGCGATTTGCTTTGGGAGACAGCTCACAAGGATTTACAGGCGAAAAATTATGCAAAGGCTGTGACTACGTTTAAAGATTTTATCGAAAACTTTCCTAAGGATCCACGCGCGGAAGAGGCGCTTATTTTGAAAGCGCAGGCAGAATATTCTGCAGAGGAGTTTAAGGAAGCGCTTGTAAGTTTTGGACTTTATTTAGATAAATATCCTAAGGGCAAGCAGGGTGCGATGGCGTGGCTTGGCCAAGGCGTTGCATTGATTCGTATGAAGCAGAAGAAGGACGCGAAGCTCTTTCTTGAGCAATGCGTGAGCCTTTACCCTAAAAGTCATGAAGCTCGTCTAGCTAAAAAGCTACTTAAAGAGCCTCGATTAGTTCCTGCGACACTCTTCAAAGTTTAAGCTATATTTGCACTCGATGATTTTGGCTTTTGAATCGTCTTGCGACGAAACAGCGATGGCGCTTGTGGATGCTCATGGCAAAGTTTTGCTCAATTGTTGTTTAAGCCAAATAGAACTCCACAATCGTTATGGGGGCGTGGTTCCGGAATTAGCGAGTCGCTCACATTTTGAAATTCTTGATGAATTAACTCAGCGTCTTCAAAAAGCAGAAGCGGATAAAGTTTTTGATCGTTCTCAAATTCGGTCTGTTGCGGCAACGATGGGGCCAGGTTTGATTGGTCCTTTACTTGTCGGGTCTAACTTTGCTCGAGGAATTGCCTCTGCTTGGTCAAAAAAATTTAGAGGAGTTCATCACTTAAGGGGCCATTTGGCTTCTGTGCTTTTGGATCCTCAACTTGATGAAAAATACCCAGGCCTTACACTTGTTGAAAAGGCTCAGAAAATTTTCCCAGCCATTGTTCTACTTGTTTCAGGTGGACATTGTTTACTCATGTTAGTGACTCCTCAGTTGGAAGCTCGAATTCTTAAAACAACTTCAGATGATGCTGCAGGTGAATGCTTTGATAAGTGTGCAAAGTTGATGGGGCTCCCTTATCCGGGTGGGCCTTCCATTCAAAAAGAAGCGTTGCTTTGTACGAGTGAAAGTGAAAAAGCATTGGCTCGCGAGTGGGCCGCACAATTGCCTCGTCCTAAATCTGAAGAAGGTTTTTCATTTGCAGGACTCAAAACAGCCTTCCGTTTGCTCATGGAAAAAGATCCACGAGGAAAAGCTAATAGACCTGCTATATGTAAAGCACTTGAAGAAACCATTGCAGATTCATTGTTGAAAGTCATAAAAAGCGCGGATGATTCTTTTGAAGACATCGAGAATTTTATTTGTTGTGGGGGAGTCGCTGCAAATCTTCATCTACGAGAAAAACTACAGAAGTGGTCTGAGGGAAAAAGCTTAAATTTTCACACAGTTCCTTTTTCTTATGCAACAGATAATGCTGCGATGATTGCTGTAGCGGCATGGGTTCAGGCTTCAAATCTGAATGAACAACAAGTTTTTACGCGTGGGCATTTGGAATGAAAAAAAATAATCCGCTCGCTCACGATAAAGAACTCGGGCAACACTTTTTAGTAAACCAAGGAATCATTGATAAGATTCTCTCTAAGATTCACTTTTTCAACGCTCCATTAAAAAGCAAAGAAGTGATTGAAATTGGTCCCGGTGGCGGGGCTTTAACCGCTGCATTGCTAAAGGCTGGCTTAAGAGTTGTCGCTGTTGAATTTGATGAGCGATGGGTAAAGTTTTTGAGCGATAAGTATTCTCAAGAAAAAGAAAGTGGTCAGCTTGTGATTCTTCATGAAGATGCAACGTTGATTGATTTAGAAAAGTTGCGATCTCAACTTCAAAACAAGGAAGCTCTTTTGTGTGGAAACTTGCCCTACAATCGAGGGCAAGAAATTGTGATGCGCTACTTTGAAGAGGCGGCCTTTATTCAGGCGTTTGTAGTGATGCTCCAAAAAGAGGTATCAGATAAGTTTTTACCTAAAAGTGAAAGGCGCGCTTACGGGCCGCAGTCTATTAAGTTCCACTTTCTAACTTCAAACTCTGAGAGCTTTCCAGTAAGTCCGGGAAGTTTTAATCCGCCTCCGAAAGTAGAAAGCTCAGTTCTGTCTTTTGGGCGTCAAAGTCAGCAAGAGATTGACCCTTTCTTAACTCAAGAACAGTACAGGAGTTTTTCTACTTTTCTCAGAAAAGCCTTTGCTCAGCGACGTAAAAAGTTGAGTAACAATCTTTGTAAAAAGGCTCATTTCCCAGTTTCTTTTGAATCTTATGCGGATAAAAGAGCGGAAGAGTTAAGTCCCGATGAGTTTCTCACTCTTTGGAAAGCTTTTAGAATTTTGTAAAAGCTACAAGAAGAAAAGTCGCCGAGTCTGCTATGACTAAGTTATGGCCAAATCAAAATCTATTCCAAAAAGTACTTTGGCCAGGTCTACGGAGCTTTTAAAGCTTGCTGCAAAAGTGGGTGGAAAAGAAATTAAGCATCGTCTTCAACAGGTAAGTGAGAAAGTTCAAGAAAATTCTCCCTCACAGCTTTCAAAACAAATTGAGCAAGTGAAGTTGATGGTTGATTCTTTGGGGCGACTTAAAGGAGCCGCTATGAAAATTGGCCAGCTTGTAAGCATGGACTTTGGAGATCTTTTTCCTCCAGAGGTGCGTACAATTTTAGAGCAACTTCAAAATCAATCGCCGCATTTTTTAGACATTCAAGAAATAAAAAAAATTCTTCAAAAAGAATTAAATTCAAA
>JBAXJW010000118.1:0-5080 GCA_037137635.1 bacterium
ATGGGCTTCGGTAACTTTTTGATTTGATTTCTTAAGTTCATCAACTAGGGATTTAACGTCTTGTCCAAATCCTTTTTTCATAATGAGGAGCGAGTCCGGTGTGTCGACTGCAATGAGATCATCTACTCCTACGAAAGCTACAGTTTTAGGGATATTGTTTGTTCCTGTGTAATAGTTACTGTGTGCTGTGATTTGTGAAATCTTATGAGGTTCTTTGTCTTTTGAGGCAACTTCTTCCCATGACCCAAGATCAGACCAATTAAATGAAGCTTTTACGCATTCAAGATTATCGAGTTTTTCCATTAAGGCATAGTCAATGCTGATGGAGGGAAGTTTTGAATAGACTTCTTTAAGATTACTGAGATCAGTTCTAAGTTTTTCAGTTTCATTAAAGATTTCCGGAGAATGTTTTTTAAGAGCTTCTCTAAAAGTTTCGGTATGAAAAATAAACATTCCCGCATTCCAAAGAGCAGAATTTTTGATGAGTTCGAGTGCTTTTTCCAAATGCGGTTTTTCAGTAAATTTTTTTACGCTTAGTTGTTCGCCAGAGCTTTTAACTTCTATGTAACCATAGGCACTTGAGGCTTCTCTTGGAGGAATTCCAAGAGTTACAATTTTTTTATTTTCAGCAATTTTAATAGCTTTTTGAATATCGGCCCTAAAACTTTCAACGGGATGAATCGAATGATCCGCTGGCAAGATACAAAGAACAGAGTTTTTGTTTTTGCGGTAACAAAGCTCATTAAAGAGAGCAATGATAGGAGCTGTGTTTTGTGCTGAAGGCTCCGCTATGATTTCTGCATTGATTGCAAAGCGATTGAGTAGTCCTTGAGTTTGCGTTCTGAGAGCTTGAGTTGTGAGGAGGCTTACAGATCCAATCTTTTCGATCCGCTTGATGGTCTCGATTAAAAGAGGATCGTCAGAGGAAAATTGAGCAAATTGTTTGGGAGTATTTTTTCGACTGATTGGCCATAGTCTCGTGCCCGCTCCACCTGATAAAATACCAAAAAATACATTTGTAGTGCTCATTGTTTTAATCTCTCACGGCCGCAGAGATGAAGGCAAATTATACATGCAAAGTTTTTTGTCATTTTTTGCTTTTAGGTCTTACAATTGAAACAACTTTTTTAGCCTTTTGACCTAGGTATTTGCGTGCAACATTTGACACTTCTTCTGCGCTTATTGCCCTTAAGTTTTGCTCATACTGGAGGCTTTCTTCAAAGCCTAGTCCGTAAAGCTCAGTTAGGGATAATTCAAGTGCTTGAGGGCCGATTCTTTGGTCTTCTATTTTCTTGTTTCCAAGGATAAATCTCTGGGCGAGTTGCCAATCTTTTTCGTTGATTCCTTCTTTAAGGAGTTTTTCGATCTCTACATCAAAAGCCTTGAGTGCGGCTTCTTCTTTTTCTGGTGAAGTCCCAATATAAAAAGAGAAGAATCCTCCATCGATTCCTTCAAAATGAGAGCAACCAACACTGTAGCAAAGCGAGAGCTTGTCTCGAAGTTCAAGGAAAAGCCGTCCTCCTTGGCCAGAGAGTAGCCCAGAGAGACCCGAAATCGCCCATCGATCTTTGTGTTTGAGGTCGAAGGTAGGAAATCCAAGCTGAATATGGGATTGCTCTTTATCGAGAGTTCTGACTTCAGCTTTTGGATTTTTGAGGTGTGATATCTTTTGTTTTTTCAAAAGATTTTTAGAGAGTTTTTTCTTTTGGTGACTTAATTCTCTTTCAAAAAAAGAAAATACGTTTTCGGGATCAATGTCTCCCACCACGCTTAAAACTTGTTTTTGAGAAAAAACTTTTTTATGGAATTTTTCTAAATCAGAAGCTTTAAATTTCGGAATTTTTTTTGCTTCTTCAAAACGGTTTCTTCCGTAAGCGTGTTTAGGAAACATCTTTTCATAAAAAATTGTAGAAAGAATGGCTCCCGGTGAATCAAGAGCAGAATTGATATCAATTAAGATTCTTTTCTTTTCTGCTTCGATAATATCTTTTTCAAACGAAGGCTGCTGAGACATAGCAAGCATCAAACCTGCGAGACTTTCAAAATCTTTTGATAGGCCATCTAAGCTTAAACCAGTACTCCCTTTTCCATGGGAAGAACTTATAGACCCACCCAAAAGATCGATGAGAGAATTGATTTCTTTTTGTTTCCAATGTTTTCCTGCGCTATCTGTGGCGCCTTCAGTCACGCTTCTTGTCCACAGACTTCCAATGCCTGCTTCTTTATCACTTTCTAATCGAGCACCTCCAAGAGCGTTCCAGCGAACAGAAACAATTGGGGCATGAGAAACTTTTTTTGCAAGGACTGTGATGTCTCCGATCTCAGCTTTATAAACTCCGCCTGCCCACAGGTGACTTTGACTTTTACGTATCTTTTTTTGGGGTGGAATGAAGAGGGGGAGTTTGTCGCCTTTTGGAAGAATTCCCGTTGCAAAAACTTTATCCCAATTTAAAAATTCTTTTTTTGCTTTTTCTAAATCATCGAGAGTGAGCTCATTGATTCTTTTAGTGTACTCAAAATCAAAAAGAGCATCTCCGGCAATTGCATGAGAATATCCAAACCTCTCCGCAAGACCGTCTACTGTTTCTCGTGAGTAAGCATTTTGAGCGAGCATGTTCGCTTTGACTTTTTCTAATTCACGACTACTTATGGGATTCAAAAGAGCATCATTAATATGATTAATGATGGAGTTGTAATTTTTTGTGATCCCAGAAGGAGCTTTAAAGTGAATTTCAAATGCGCCCATGTCTTTAGGAGACCACGAGAAGGATCCAATAGAGCGAACGAGTTTAGTGTCTAGAACAAGTTTTTCATAAAGACGTGAGCTTTCGCCTTGGCCCAAGATGAGAGCTAAAGCGTCGAGCCCGGGAGTACTTGCATGGATCATATTAGGAATTCTCCAAGAAAGACTTAAGTGAGCATCTTGAGTTGTATGATTTTTAAATTCACTTGATGTTTGTCTTCCAAGATTTGAATTCCGTGGGGCTCCTGTAGAATTTCCTTTAAAATTTGCAAAGAGTTTTTCAAGGTGCGAAAGGGTTTGAGGAATATCAAAATCACCTGCAAGAGTGAGATAGAGGGTTCGGGGATTGTAATATGTTTTGTAAATGCGCATGACCTCTTCGCGAGAAAGCTTTTCAATAACCGAACTGTAACCAATCACGGGCCTTGCGTAAGGGTGTGAACCAAAGAGGTGCCCTCGAAGGAGGTCGCTTGCCACAGAAGTTGGCTGATCATTGCGACGTTTGATTTCTTCTAAAATCACTTCTCTTTCTCGGTCGTATTCAATGGGGTCAACTACGGAGTTTTGAAGAGCATCAGCCAATATATCTAAACCTTGAAAAGCAGCTTCCTTGCTTACGGTTAAGTGCATGACCGTGCAGTCGTAAGTTGTGAACGCATTGACATCCCCCCCAAGGCTTTCAATTTCTTTTGCGACTTCTCCTACGCCTCGACTTTCTGTGCCTTTAAAAAGAAGATGCTCAAAAAAGTGTGCAATTCCTGCGGCTTCAACGGGCTCATCAGCAGCGCCAAAACGAATCCAACCTTGTAGGGCGACGACGTCTATCCCTGGAGTTGGGACAAAAATAACTTCCATTCCGTTGCTGAGTTTTCTTTTTTCAATAGTGAACATGCAAGCCTGATGTTATCAGAGGAGGGTGTCTCCCGCATCGCCTTCTCAAAATTTGGGAATTTATATTCATTTTCCGTTTTGTGCTTACAAATGTGGGTACTGTGATTTCAATTCTTGGGTCGAAGAGAGCGAGGAGCCTCAGAAAATTTGGCTTGAAGCATTAAAAAAGGAATTGCTGTTTTGGAAGGCAAGAGGGTTGGATGATTTTCAAATTGATACTCTCTTTATGGGAGGAGGGACTCCTTCTCTTTTAAAAGAGAAATATTTTTATGAGTTAGAGGCTTTTCTAAAGAAGAATCTTACTTTTTCGCCGACTCTTGAGTGGACCGTAGAAGCCAATCCTGAAACAATTCATTTAACTTTACTTGAGACGTTCGAAAACATAGGAGTGAATCGTCTTTCAATTGGCATTCAGAGTTTTCAAGAAAAGTATTTGCGTCGTTTGGAGAGAGGCGCCACTCCACAGTCCAATAAACGAGCTCTTTCCTGTGTGGCAGAAAAATGGAATGGTCGCTGGTCTCTTGATTTGATGTTTGGATTGCCTGAACAAAACTTTCAAGATTGGGAATCAGATTTAAACGAAGCCCTTTCTTTTGGATCTAAGCATATTTCAGCCTATCAATTAACGTTGAGCACTGAGAAATCAAAAAACTGGAAACAGCCCATTGAAGATGAGCTTTTAAAGTATTTTCGATTTACCCGCGAGATCTTGGGCCAAAGAGGCTTGATGCCCTACGAGATTTCTAACTTTGCAATTCCTTCTGAAGAGTCTCGCCATAATTTGAAGTATTGGAGAGCTGAACCTTTTTTAGCATTGGGGCCAGGAGCTTATTCTTTACTTCCCTCAAGGCTTCTACAGCAGAGTTTAGATGAGAGAGATGAAGGATTTGGAGCACATCTTAAAAACCCCTCTAAGATGAGTGATTGGCAAAAACACGTTGAAAATCCTCTTTCATTTGGAAAGCTTGAAAAAAGAGACGCAAAAATACACATCACTGAATTACTTTTGGTGGGCCTACGTCTTGAAAAAGGAATAGAGATGAAACTTTTTCCAAAAAATTTCGACTTTGATTTTTTAAATGGCCTCAGTGATTTATTAGAAAAAAATGATACTCACATTCGAGCGACTGAAAAAGGTCGAGAAATTCTAGATACAACAATTTTAAAAGCGGTTCAGTCTCTTAAATAGTGGCAGGTGTAGCCACCGGGATTTTTTTGAAGGTATTTTTGATGGTAATCCTCTGCCGGGTAAAAAGTTGCAGCAGGGACTATTTCCGTGACGACCGGACTTTTCCATTTTCCGCTTTTGTCGATTTCATTTTTAACTTTTTCCGCAAGCTTTTTTTGCTCAGGGGAATTGTAAAATATTGCGGAACGATATTGAGTTCCTCGATCGTTTCCTTGCTTGTTGAGCGTTGTGGGATCATGAAGTCTGAAGAAATATCT
>JBAXJW010000119.1:0-5073 GCA_037137635.1 bacterium
TCTATGTCCAATGCTCGAGGCGACCACTTAAGGTACTCAGTTTTTCTTCCAACTTTAACTTCAATTTCTTTAATCTTTTTTAGTAAATCTTCAGGAGGAAAAATGCTTTTACCTGAAACAACTGTATTGAGAAAAGGCAGATTCCATTCTTGAGGAGCTCCCTCAGGGAGCAAGGCTGCATTTTCATAAACACACGCGACTTTTAAAGTTTGGGGGATAAAAAGTGAAACCAATTCTTTAATGGCTTTTTCAATATTCTGAACACGTTCCCCGACATTAGATCCAAGACCAAGATAAACTTCAGTAACTTTAGGCATCGGGGCTAAAATTCAATTCAAAACTTGCACTACCAGCCAAGCCCTCAATAGGAGGCTTCACTTTTTCAACCTTCAAGGTTAACGAAGCACCCGTGGGAAAATCGTTTTTAACCAATTCAAAGATTGTCTTGGCAATTTTTTCAAGCGTTGCAAATTCTTTTCCTTTGCAAGCAAGCGAAATCTTATCGGAAAACTTGTGATAGCAAACCGTATCTTCGATACGATCACTTTCACAGGCCTGAGGTAAATGAGGAAAAGATATTTTAAAGCTAAAGCGTAATTCCTGTTTTTGAGAGCGCTCTTCGAGTCCGCATCCCACATTCACCATTTGCGATAAATCGTTTAAGCGAATGATTGAGGAAAGCGCCATATGACTACTTAGTTAAGCGAGCGCCTAAGTTAAGGTGACCGCCTCGGAGAGCCCACAAGCATCCCTTCGTGATTCTTGAAACTAGACTGCCCTCTTTAGGGGCTTGCTCCGGACCTTTAAAAACAACAGGCTTCGTCACAAGTGTGCCTTCAGCAGCTAATTTTGCATTTCTCTCGTAAATTTCTCCAGTCTTACGAGCTGATCGTTCAAGACCTAAGACTTTAAAAATAGAAGGAATTGTTCCTACTGTTCCTGATAAAAACTGCATTATAATACCCATGGCTTGGAAACCAGGAATAGTAGCAATGATTCGACCTGGTTTTGCCAAGTACAAACTCATCAATTCAATTCTTAAGCGCATGAATTCTGATATTTGTCCGTAGTTTTGCAAGCGACCGATCAAGTTTTGGTTCATCGCAAGCGCGAAGTAAAAACCTAAAGTACTTGCTGCAGTTGGGAAAACCATATCTCCAAAAGTCTTCCAAGGAATCCCGGTGAAATAAGAAGTCGCATATCCAACTGCAAAGATAGAAGTCGCATACATGAAGTTAAACATATTGATGTAATAAAAACCTGCAGTGAGGAAAGGCTTTCCTTGATTGATACTTTTGTGTTTCACAGAATCAATTAAAAGATAATTTGCAGCCTGACTAAAAGCTCTGAGTCCATCTGCGGCGCCACGACCTGCCATTCCTGCAACTTCTGGAATACTTTGGAGAGGGCTTTGATAAACAAGTTTACTGATAGCTTCGAAAAGCTCAAAAAGTCTTTGATTAATACGCTTACCGCTATCTTGGTTTTCACGGATTTCTTGAAAGCGCTTGGGGGACCAAAGATAGGTATTTAATTCACTGCTAAATTTACTAGTGAGAATTTCAACTCCCACCACAAAAAAACCTTGGATAACTGAGGTCAAAAGCCTCATGTTATCAATCGCTGCCACTCCACCCTGTAAATATTCAGGGACTGTGGTGGCTGCCACTACGACTGCAAAACTAATCAAAGAAATAAATCCCATTCGACACTTCGTCCAACGCTCATAAGAAGCTGCATCTTCTACAAAAGGCTTATCCGGAGCAGGAAGAGTGGAATCAAAAACCGGAACAAGCTCTACAAAATCAACCTTTGAACGCTCAAATTGCTTTTGCATGAAATCAATAACTTCTTTGTTTTGAGGATGAATGTTCACTTCAACCTTTTGTCGTTCACCGTGATTAGCATCAAGAATAACTTTACGAAGAGGAGTCAAATCAAGTCCTGCTTCTGCATACTGCCGCATAAATAAATCAGCAGCTGGAGCACCTTGATCCAAAAGAACTTTAGTCAGACCGTTCACATATTCATCCGCGGTCATAGCCTCTTGAGCTGCGAGTTTTCCAATCGCAAAAAAGAAGATGAAAAAATTTCGAATAGAACACCAACGAATACCAAGTGATTGCACCATCGCGTCATTAAGGTAAGCTAGCTAAAACGTTCGATCAAGGTGTACGGACTTAAAAAGCTCATTTTCAGACCCCTTTTTAGGTTTATTTGAGGATCATTTTGAGGAGCGTCAATCAACTTTTAAGCTTCTCTTGCCAATGAAAGATCAAAGCTTCAGACTTTCTCCTATGAAGAAAAGTATTTTCCTTACTTTAACACTCAATTTAGCCCTCTTTCTTGGACTTCCTGTCGCTTTTTCTGCCCCCATCAAGGGGTTAAAGGTTTCCATCCTTAAAAAAGGAACAGGCGTTGAGGTTAAAAAAGGAGAAACAGCCAAAGTACATTACACAGGCTGGCTCATGAATGGCAAAAAATTCGATTCTTCTAAAGATCACGGTCAACCCTTTGAATTTTCTGTTGGAGGTGGCAACGTGATTAAAGGTTGGGACTTAGGCGTTGAGGGGATGAAGGTTGGAGAAGTACGCCGACTGATCATTGATTCCGACCTCGCTTACGGCAAAACAGGAGCAGGCGGAGCCATTCCTCCTAACTCAAAGCTTAAGTTTGATATTGAGTTGCTCGCAATTAGCAAAAACGCGACTCCTTAATATCCTTATTATTTTTCAAACCTAAACGTACTTCTGTTTTGCACAACAAAAGGAGGGGCGTTTTATGAAAAACTCCTCAAATTCAAACCATTCCTTTCACAATCAGATTGTCCTCGTCACGGGAGCAGCCTCAGGCATAGGCCGGGCCACGGCTTTTGACTTTGCTGAAAAAGGCGCAAAAGTTGTGATTTCAGATACGGATTCAAAAAAAAGGTGGTGAAGCCCTTTTTATCAAGTGCGATATTTCTCAAGAAAGTGACGTTCAAAAATTAATTAAAGAAATCATAAAAAAGCATGGTCGACTTGATATCGCTTTTAACAACGCGGGTATTGAAGGAGCTCAAGCCTCAACTCATGAATGCACAAATGAAAATTGGGATAAAGTCATTTCCATAAACCTCAAAGGCACCTGGCTCTGTATGAAATATGAAATCGCACAAATGCTCAAACAAGGAAGAGGTGCGATCGTCAACTGCTCTTCGATCGCAGGATTAGTGGGCTTTCAAGGAAGCCCCGCTTATGTGGCCAGCAAACACGGAATTATCGGACTCACTCAAACAGCCGCACTTGAATACGCGCAAAAAAACATTCGCATAAATTCTGTTTGTCCGGGAGTGATCCATCCTTCCATGATCGATCGCTATACTCATGGAGATAAAAAAATAGAAAATGAACTTTGCGCAAACGAACCCATGGGAAGGATGGGACTTCCAAAAGAAATTGCATCCGCAGTTTTATGGTTGAGTTCATCAGGAGCAAGTTTTGTTACAGGACACTCATTGACCGTCGATGGAGGATGGGTTGCTCGGTAGACTCCGATCATCAAGCTGAATCCAAATTTCATTTCTGCGTAAAAACCAAAGTGAGAAAGGTGAATTAAAACGAGCAAAAATAGGCTCCCCCTTAAGAGGAACAGCATCTTTATTTAGCTCAGAAAGAAAAAATTGTAATTTTTCATCAAAAAGCTGCTGTGACCAAGAACCTGAGTAACGATAAACAGCGATTCTACGAGAGGGGATTTCTCTAAGGTGAACTTTTTGATCATTGGGTCGCGGCAGCTTTTGCATCGAAAAAGATCGTGGCATCGAAAACTGCAAAACTTGTTTTTCCCCTTTTCCGCTTAAGGTCACAGGAGCCGTCATCGCTATTTCTGTTTGAGACTCATTTTTTCCAAAAATATAACCCGCTAAAATTTTAAAACCACTTCGACTGGCTTCATCTAAATCTCCATTTACAAATGTCTCGGCGACAATTGTATTTTCATAGCGCCGGACCTCGTAGTAAGGAGCGCGCCTTTCTATTGAATAGGGAGGTTCTTCAATAGGCATAGGCTAAACCTTAAAATTTTCCCTAATGACTTTTCGTCGGTGAGCAAATATTTTCTCAACATCCGACTCAACCCAAACAAGGCCCACAAGATTTCCCAAAACACCCATGGGAATTCGATAATACACACGGTCGCATATCAGTGTTCCCCCTTCCATCTCAAAAAAGGTGTGAGTGTGGTGCCAGTTTTTATAGGGCCCTTTTAACATTCGATCGACAAAAGAATTTTCAGGTTGCCATTCTTCTATGAGAGTTTTCCACTTTATAGGAATTCCTCTGACATTAAGACTATAGTCAATCAAGGTATTTTTTTTAATTTCAGAATCGGACATCTTGTCTATTCGAAAGTTCAACCATCGAGGAGTAATGGCTTCAAGATTTCGTGCATCCGAGAAAAAATTAAAAACTTTATCCTTACCTACAGGTAACCACTGATAAGCCTCAAGCGTGTAAGCTCCACTCATTTTTCGTGGTGACAAAAGATCATTGAGAGCCTCTTGAATTTTTGAAAACTTAAACTTGAAACCAAACTCAATAGCTTTTTTAGGAAAAACTTTTTGAGAAGATAAAATAATCGAAGACATCTCTCCAAAAGCTAATTTAATTCCAAGACTTGGAGCTGGGAAAAGAGCAGGCCTCGAAAGAGCCTTCGACAACGCTTTTGTAAAATCTTTATTACGAACTGCCTCGAGCGAGACTCCATTTAAAATCCCTTCAACGTTCTTTCCCTCTAAAGCGAAAATATACATGTTCACAAGATCTTCAATATGAATCCAGCTCATCCATTGAGATCCATTTCCCAAAGGTCCACCTAAGCCTAAACGAAAAATTGGAAGCATTTGCTTAAGAGCACCTGAATCAGTTCCCAAAACGACTCCCACTCGAATAATTGCAAGTCGAATATCCTTAGGCGCCTTGCGTGTTTCTTCTTCCCAGTCTCTACAAACCTCTGGTAAGAATCCTCGACCTACTTGTGAAAATTCATCAAGATGTTCATTTCCTCTATTTCCAAAATACCCAATAGCGGAAG
>JBAXJW010000120.1:0-5052 GCA_037137635.1 bacterium
TAATCGTAACACCTTGAGTGAAAGATTGAGGAGAGGAGTAGGAGATTTTAGGAGGGTTTAGTGGATGAGTCTCTGAAGTAGGTTCTTTTATTTCAATCGTAACCTTTCCTTGTCCAATTATTTTCCCATTGCTTTTAATAATAATTACATAATCTTGTATCGCTTCGTGTATTTTGGTTAATTTATTTTTATCAAAAGAAAGGCTTCCAGTTTTTTCATCAATGCTTAAATACGCAGGTAATGGGTAATCGGTTTCGAAACTAATATTTTCGTTTTGTTCCAATGCATTTTTGTCAATTGGAGTTGGAGTGAGAGTCGTATTCGAGTCGCTAGCAATTAAAGAGCTAGGATAAGATATGAGGGTAGGAGTTGTTGAGTCAGCAATATTTCTTGTGATTGGATTCGAGTCATTTTGGACTAATACTTGATTTGAGCAAGAAACAAAAATTAAGAAAGAAAATAAATCAAAGAATAATTTCTTACTTCTCATGCCTATTGGACTTGTCGGAAATTTGACATGAAAAAAATAGTTTTTAATAAAAAAAAACTAAAAATTCTTTGTTTGAAGAACATGTGTTTTTTTTGTTAAATTTTTGTTTTCAGAATTTACCTTGTTGACCGGAGGTGCTCGAAAAGCGTATGAATAAGTCGCTCTGAGTCATTTTCCTGGCGCTGTAGCAAAAGTCTTTTGTTGGGCCCAGGCTCACAAAGTTTTAAACTGATGGGAGTGAGTTTTATTAATCGTAAATCAAAAATAGTTGCAACCATGGGCCCCGCAATCAAAAGCTATGAGATGTTGCGTGAGCTTCTCGAAAAAGGCGTGGATGTTATGCGCCTCAATTTTTCTCATGGCGATCACAAAGCTCATAAGCAAAATATTGAATGGATTCGCAAAGCTTCAGCAGAGCTTCAACGCGAAATAGCGATTCTTGCGGATTTACAAGGGCCTAAAATTCGAACCGGTATCATCCCCGAAATGATCATCCTTAAAAAAGGCCAGGATATTTATTTTACAGGCTCCAACGATCGGCAGATTGAAGGAGATGGAACAAAGGAAAAACCTGTTTCGATTAGTTATCCTCGCCTTGCTCATGAATTAAGAGTGGGCGATGCTTTGTTGATTGAAGATGGACTGACTCGCATGGAAATTGAGGCGATTTATCCTGCAAAAAACCTTGTTCACGCAAAAGTTATTTTTGGAGAAACTCTGAGTTCGCGTAAGGGAGTGAATATTCCTTCCGCAAAACTCACTGCAAGTGCGATTACTGAAAAAGATTGGGAAGATATTCTTTTTTGTATTGGAGAAAAAGTAGATTTCTTTGCACTTTCTTTCGTGAGAAGTGCTCAGGAAGTTAAAAATCTAAAAAGTTTACTCGCTTCTAAATCAGCTGAGATTCAAGTGATTGCAAAAATTGAAAAACCAGAAGCTTTAGAGAATCTTGAAGAAATTGTAGCGGCTTCTGATGCCTTAATGATTGCTCGAGGTGACTTGGGTGTTGAGATTGGAAACGAAAAAGTTCCCTTTGTTCAAAAGAAATTAATAAAAATGGCAAGAACCATGGGTAAGCCTGTAATCACAGCGACTCAAATGTTGATGAGTATGGTCACTCAACCCACGCCTTCTCGTGCGGAAGCTTCCGATGTTGCAAATGCGGTCTTTGATGGATCAGATGCTTTGATGCTTTCAAACGAAACGGCCTCTGGGTCCTTTCCACTGAAAGCCGTTGAGACAATGGACACGATTATTCGAGCTTCTGAAAGCAGCGAATTTGAAATGAATTATAATTTGGATCCAACAGTTGAGGCAAAAGCTCCTCTGGAGGCTGCAGCTGTTTTACTTTCAAAAAAAATTCAAGCAAAGGCTCTTGGTTGTCTTACTAGAAGTGGACATACTGCTCGAAATTTATCTCGACTAAATCCTCAGGCCCCCATTTTTGCTTTCGTAGAAAATCCAGTTGTTCGTCGACAGTTAGCGTTGTCTCGAGGAGTTTTTGTGATTCCTTGGAAAGAAGTTCAGTCTCAGGATTATACAATCTTCGACAGTCTTGCGAATGAGTTGGGTCGTCTTGGTGTATTAAAGAAAAATGACGTTGCTGTTTTTACGGCTGGAATTCCTACTTCTCGTGAATCAGGGACATCTAACACAGTGGCTTTGAGAAAGTTTGGAGCGAGTGAGTGAAGTTTTTAAAAAGGCTCTTTGATATCCGTGAATGGACTTACAAAGAACTTTTTTTTGTTGTGGGAGCTTTTATAGTGATGAACCTTTTAGCTCCAAGAGGGTTTGTTCAATGGGTTTTGCTGATGCAAGATATCCGACGAGTTCGCCTTGAAATGAATTCAACTCAAGTAAGAGTGAATAAATTACAAGGGGAAATTCACCAGTTTCAAAATTCAACTCTTATCAAAGAACAGAAGTTAAGAGAGTTGGGTTATTTGAAGCCGGGTGAAATAAGTCTTGAATTTGTGGGCCCAAGTCGTAAGAATGTAGTCCGTGAGAATTCGAGCTCTTCTGAAGGCAAGGTTTTGGACGCTCGCTAGTCTTTTACTTTTTTCATGTTCTAAAATTATTCTTAAAAAAGAAAAAAAACCCGAAAATTTTTCAATTTATCTTCCGCTTGCAGAAGATTATTCCGTTTTAAATAATTCTCTTCACTCTGTGATCAAAGCTAAATATCCCAAAGCTAAGATTCAGCTGCGAGACTATCTTTCATCATCCTACTCAATGGCACCTTTTGATGAGTGGATCATGAAAGCAAATGATCATGGGTTACTTCAGCTTGTGATTCATGTTCCAGAACTCGAGGAACGGGATTCTCTCGTAGCTTTTTTGAGGCAAAATACCTCCAAGCTTTTATTTCGTCACAAAATCCCTTCTTTCTTTTATTCGAATAGAGAAGTTCGAATTTTACGAGGTGAAGGATATTTTTGTCGGATGACAAAAGATTCCAAAGATCTCTTAGAACAACAGCTGTGTGGTTATGTGCTTTCTTCTTTTTGCTCTCCAGCCTCTCGAAAAGGAGTTCTTGAATCTTTTAGGTCAGCTCCTTCTTGTTCGTTGAGGTTTTCTTTGCCTTTAAAGGATGGTGAGGAAGAAAAAATAAGCGCTAAAGACATCGTACTTTCAACTTTCCCGCTTCCTCTCAAAGTGAAAAACGACTATCCTTTTGAGCGCTTTACAGAGATTGATGAGTCGGTCATTATGGCTCTCTTTAAGGAATAGGGCAGAGATTTAAGAAATATGATTAAAATTATTCGAGCTTTAGGGCGAGCGATTCTAACTTTATTTTTTATTTCGGCTGCAAACTTTTTTTTGATGAAGCTTATTCCGGGCGGCCCGTTTGATACGGATAAAAAAGTTCCTCCCGAAGTTTTGCGCGCCTTAGAGGCAAAGTTTCGTCTCGATCTTCCTTGGTGGGATCAATACTTTGAATATATGAAGGGGATTCTTTTTCATTGGGATTGGGGTCCTTCGTTAAAGTTTTTAGGACAAAACGTGAGTGAAATTATCATGGATGGACTTCCTGTCTCTATCGAGTTGGGTTGTTATGCTCTTAGTGTCGCTCTTGTTTTGGGAATTATAAGCGGTACCTTGGCTGCGGCTAATAGAGGAACGTGGATTGATCGAGTTTCAATGGGAGTAGCGGTTCTTGGAATCTCTTTGCCGAGTTTTCTTGTGGGAGCTTTAGCTATTGTATTTTTTGCTCAAAAGCTTGGAATCCTTCCGGCTGCTATGTGGGATAGTCCTGCTCATAAAGTTTTACCAACTCTTGTTTTGGGAATTCGTCCTGCAGCTTTGATTGCTCGTCTTACGAGGTCTTCTGTTTTGGAAACTCTTCAGATGGATTTTATTCGAACTGCTCGAGCGAAGGGCTTGTCTCGAACGAAGGTTTTGTTTGTGCATGCTTTAAGAAATTCATTACTCCCTGTTTTGAGTTTGTTAGGTCCCTTAGCAGCGACGGTCTTAACGGGAAGTTTTGTGATTGAATACATGTTTTCAGTTCCTGGGCTTGCAACTCATTTTATTCAAGCGGTGAATAATCGAGATTATCCTCTCTTGATGGGAGCGACGTTGTTATATGCAGCCATGCTTGTATTTTTAAATTTCTGCACGGAAGTTCTGTCTGTAAGTGTTGATCCTCGATTGAGGAGGGCTGCGTGAGCGCTTTTTATCAAATTCTTCATGGTTACTGGAAGCAAAGCGATTGGTTTATGAAGCTTTCGCTTTTGTTTTTGCTCTTCATTCTTGTTCTTGCTGTTTTTGCTCCTTTGCTTGCTTCACATGCTTTTGATTTACAAAATTTAGAACTCACTTTTGCCAGCCCTTCTTGGGATCATTTCTTTGGAACAGATGCTTTAGGCAGAGATTTGTGGAGTCGTATACTTTATGGCTCAAGACTTTCTCTTTCGATAGCATTTGTGACGGCGATGAGTTCTGTTTGTATCGGATTGGTTTATGGTTTGATTGCGGGATATATCGAAAATACTCTGAGTCGTTGGATGATGGGTTTGGTCGATGTTCTTTATACTTTGCCAACCTTAATGGTGAGTTTGCTTGTCATGCTTCTTTTCGGAAGAGACATGAAGGGATTGTTGATTGCGATGGTGATAACAGGTTGGTTGGGAACAGCTCGACTTGTAGAGGTGCAAGTTCGCTCTCTTAAGAGAAGACCTTTTATGGAAGCGACTGATGCACTTGGCTTTAAGGCTCCACGAAAACTTTTGAGGCACATTCTTCCTAATTGTGCGGGGCCGTTGCTTGTAGAGTTGAGCTATCAAATTCCGACAAACGTACTTTCAGAAGCTTTCTTAAGTTTTTTGGGAGTAGGAGTTCGTCCGCCTAATCCAAGTTGGGGAGTTCTTGCGGATGAGGGTTGGAGAACTATGCAGTATTATCCTCATCTTATTATTTTTCCAGGACTGATTATTTCGCTCACGATGCTTTCTTTTAACTTTATTGGAGATAGTTTAAGGGATTATCTCGATCCTCATTTAAAGGGCCGATTGTAGAGCGCACTTCCTCCTGCTAAGAGGAGGATATGATCAAATTTAAGT
>JBAXJW010000121.1:0-5034 GCA_037137635.1 bacterium
TAAAAAGTAAGTCTTTATCCATGGAATGTTCTATGTCTGTGGCTCCTGTGACTTCATTCACCGGAGTACTGCTGGGAGTAGCGTCACATTGAAGGTGAATCATCGTGTGTCCGATACTATGAAAATCTGAACTCACTCGACTTTTAAAAGCAGTCCAAGTGATGGTGCTGGGACTTTTCCAAGAGATTTCACGAGGGGGTTTAATGATAAAGAGAGTGATTGAGTTTTCTGCCTTTAATTCTCTGTTAGCAAATAAAGTAAAAGCAGCGAAAAAATAAAAAAATTTCAATAAAACTTTTTTTACACTTTTCATGCCAAAAGAATACAAGCCTCATTTTAAAAAATTCGGTCAATTAAAGATAAAGTGTTTAGAATCTGAGTACGTTTTTTATTGAACCCAAATATTATCTTGGGGTGTGGGGATCGATCGAGCATCAAATTGTAAACTCACAACACCGTTACTCACGTACGCTTCTTCCCATCCGTTGGGAGTTCCGGGAGCCTGAATTTCGATCCAGATTTTTTTGTGCCATTGTTTGTAATTTGTTCGATCGATTGAATATCCTGTCGGAAACTTCTTTGAGCCCATATTCCATATCTTTCGAATCCATTGATCAAAGAATTGAGTGTCGTAGACGATCAAGGGTCGGCTTGCTTCGTTTCCTTTAGCCCATGCAGTTCCCTCTTCTCCAAACAGTATGTCATTTAGGGGAACGTGTTGATCTGAGATGGGATCTCCTATGAGTTTTTCTTGAACGTTAAGACTAAGGCTCCAAGACTTTTTAATTTCAGGACTCAGAAGACCTGCGAGTTCAAAGAAGCTTGCGGCAAATGCCGTACATCCTGCTCCTTCTACACTTCGGGGCTTGAGGCTTAATCCGTAATGAGTGTCTAATTTTTTTTCTTCATATTCTTTGAGGTATGTTGCAAGTCTTTGGCAGGTTGATTCATTGATAAGTGCTTTAAAAGTTGAAAGTCGGTTTTGCATTTCAGATGCAATTTCTAATTGTCTTGAAACATATTTATAGCTATTGAGTTCGCCAGGAAAATCATAAAAAAGAAGACCCATTCCGATTCCATTTTTAAAAAGAAGATCTTTGTCGTCTGGGTTTTCAAGACTTGTAGCACCTGTTTGCTCATTCACTGCAGGTGCGACTGGAGTTGCATCGCATTGAAGGTGAATCATTGCATGGCCGATGCTGTGGAAATCTGATTTGACAGCACTTTTAAAAGCCGTCCACGTGAGAGAGCTTGGGCTTTTCCAAGAGATTTTACGTGGAGGAGTAATGACGTATAGTGAAAGCGAATTTCCAGCTTTTAGATTTTGAATAAGTAGAGAAAATGCACAACAAAAAACAACCTTTAAAATTTTTTTGAGCATCTATTGATTATAACGAAGGATTGTTTTGAGTTTTTTAAAAGAAGCGAAAGAACTTTGACTTAGTCAGTTTCAGCTAATTTCTTGCGAGCTCTTTCATAAAAATCAATTCGACGCTTAATTTCTTTTTCAAATCCCCATTCTTGAGGGCGAAAAAGTTTTCGATCTTGCAAGTTTTTTGGCATCGATTCCATAGGGCTTACTTTGTCGGGCCAATCGTGATCGTATTCGTATTTTTTTCCATAACCGACATCTTTCATAAGATGGGTAACTGCATTTCTTAAGTGTAAGGGGACAGCTTCGCTGGGATAATCTTTTGCTAATTGGCGTGCATTTTTAATAGCCTCATAGCAGCTATTCGATTTAGGAGCTGTAGCAAGGTAAATTGCAACTTGAGCAAGAATCACATCTGCTTCAGGCATTCCTAAATGTTCAATAGCGGCTTTTGCCGCAACCGCCATAATGAGTGCTTGGGGGTCTGCAAGTCCTATGTCTTCAGAAGCTGCACGAATAAGTCTTCGAATAATAAAAAGAGGGTCTTCGCCTCCTTCGATCATCCGAGCCATATAGTAAAGAGCGGCATCTGGATTTGAATTGCGAATAGATTTGTGAAGAGCGGAAATAAAATCATAGTGCTGCTCACCACTTCGATCGTAGTGGCTTGATGTGAATTGAGCGGCTTCTTCGATATCCTCAACTTCAAGAATTCTTTCTCCTTTTTGTGAGGCACGAAGTGCGGCTTGCTCAAGCGTGCTTAATAGAATTCGCGCATCTCCTCCGCTTGCAAAAAATAATCTTCTTTTGGCTCCGTCACTCATTCCCAGTGAAGAATTGCCAAGTCCCTTTTCGCGATCGCTCAGTGCTCGATCAATAATTTCAATAAAATCTTCTTCTAAAAGTGGTTGAAGTTGTACAACTCTCAATCGACTCAGTAAGGCTCGGTTCAAATAAAAACTTGGATTTTCTGTCGTCGCTCCTACAAAGGTCACTTGCCCTGCTTCCACAGCGCCCAGGAGTGCGTCTTGTTGTGAGCTCTTAAATCGATGAATTTCATCTACAAAAAGCAAAATAGGCCTGAGGGCTCCAATGGATGCTTCAAATACATTTCTTAAATCTTTCACTCCATCAGAGACAGCGTTGAGATTGATAAGTTCCATAGAGAATTCTTTTGCAAGAAGGCGTGCAAGTGTTGTTTTTCCACATCCGGGAGGTCCCCAGAGAAGCACTGAGGGAAGAGCCGCTTTTTTTTGGATCAAACTTGCTAAAAAACGACCTTCACCTAAAAGATGCTTTTGTCCCACAAACTCCGCCAAGTTTTGGGGCCGCATACGTTCGGCCAAGGGGACAGCTACCATAATCATAGGGTTAGCAGTAATGTTGAGTTGCTGAAAAGAACTTTTTGAATTCTGGCTCTTCAAACGCTATCCTCACAGCCATGTCGAACGAGGAAAAAGTGCCAGAAAAAGTTGCCGTTCTTGAGCAGTGGAAAGCCATTGAAGAAAAGTGGCAAAGTTACTGGGAAGATCATCATACTTTTCGGACAACAAATCCTGGAGATCCAGGACACATCGAAAAAAAGTTTTACATTCTCGACATGTTTCCTTATCCATCAGGCGACGGCTTACATGTGGGTCATCCGCTTGGTTATGTCGCGACCGATATTCTTGCTCGCTATAAGCGGATGAAGGGATTTAACGTTCTCCATCCAATGGGCTGGGATGCTTTTGGGTTACCTGCTGAGCAATATGCCATCCAAAAAAAGATTCACCCTGATGTAACGACAAAAAAAAATATCCAAACTTATAAGAGGCAAATGCGTTCTATCGGTTTGAGCTACGATTGGTCTCGAGAGATCAACACAACTGATCCAAAATATTATAAATGGACTCAATGGATTTTTAAAAAATTAATTGAACGAGGCCTAGCTTATCAAGATGAAGTGGCGGTGAACTGGTGCCCTGCTTTGGGGACTGTTCTTGCAAACGATGAAGTGATCGATGGCAAATCTGAAAGAGGCGGACACCCTGTTGTTCGAAGGCCTATGCGTCAGTGGATGATGAAAATCACTTCTTATGCTGAGAGATTGTTAAATGATTTAAATGATGTGGATTGGCCAGAAAGTACGAAAGATTTACAAAGAAATTGGATTGGTAAGTCAGAGGGGGCGCAGATTCGCTTTGCTTTACAAAAAGATCCGACAAAATCCTTGGAAGTTTTCACAACAAGACCTGACACCTTGATGGGAGTTACTTTTATGGTTGTGGCTCCAGAGCACTCCCTTGTAGAGCTTTTAACTTCTGATGAGCAAAAAGCAGCGGTAAAAGGTTATATTCAAGAAGCTGCTAAAAAGTCTGATCTTCAAAGAACAGATCTCGCAAAATCAAAGACGGGTGTTTTCACGGGTGGGTATGCTCTTCATCCTCTCACTCAAAAAGAAATTCCTGTTTGGGTGGCGGATTATGTTTTGATTAGTTACGGAACGGGAGCGATTATGGCTGTTCCAGCTCATGATGATCGCGATCAGGAATTTGCAAAAACTTTTTCACTTGCAATTGTTGAAGTGATCACAGAAGAGGGCGTTGTTAAGGGTTCAAACGTTTCAAATTTAAAAGTTGATGGTTTGCCCTTTAAGGAAGCTGCAAAAAAAATTACTCAGTATCTTTCGGAGAAATCTTTAGGAGAAGAAAAAGTCACTTATAAATTACGTGACTGGGTCTTTTCGCGTCAGCGTTATTGGGGTGAGCCCATTCCTGTTGTTTTAGATCCTAAGAATCCTCAAAGTTTTACTCCGCTAAGTGATGCTGAACTTCCTGTGACGCTTCCTTCTGTTGAAAGTTATGAGCCTACAGGGACAGGTGATTCTCCTTTGTCTGCTGTGAAAGATTGGATTTCATACAATCAAAATGGATTACAGGGAATTCGAGAGACAAACACGATGCCGGGGAGCGCGGGCTCAAGTTGGTATTGGCTTCGCTATATGGATCCTCAAAACGATGAACACGCGTGGGGTAAAAGTGCTGAGAAATATTGGGGCCCTGTAGATCTTTACATGGGTGGGCAAGAGCATGCGGTTGGGCATCTTTTGTACTCTCGTTTTTGGCACAAGGTCTTTTTTGATATGGGACTTGTTTCGACGAAGGAACCTTTTCAAAAGCTGATTCACCAAGGACTTATTCAAGGTGAAGATGGCGAGAAGATGAGTAAGAGCCGTGGAAACGTTGTCAACCCGGATAAGGTGATTGCAGATTATGGTTCAGATACATTTAGACTCTTTGAAATGTTCTTGGGGCCTATTGAAAAAAGTAAACCTTGGCAGACTTCGAGTATCGAGGGAGTTTTTCGTTTTTTAAATCGTTTTTGGAAATTGGCTGTTGATTTAGAAAGTGGAAAGTTAAGCTCCAGTGTGGTCGATGACCCTGAAGAAAAGTGGTCAGATAAATTACGACATCTTCATCACAAAACGATCAAGAGTGTAAGCGAAGATATTGAGCGAATGTCTTTTAACACAGCCATTTCAAGTTTTATGATTTGCTTGAATGAGCTTCAAGAAATTTCTCCCAATAAGATTCCTCGTGATTTTTTGAAGACATTAACTTTGTTGATGTCTCCTCTTGCGCCTCATATGACAGAAGAAATCTGGCAATTGCTGGGTCACA
>JBAXJW010000122.1:0-5009 GCA_037137635.1 bacterium
GTAAAAAAGCAGAATTTTTCATCTATAAGTTGCCGAAAATACAGAATTCTTAGGCTTGGTTGGCCATTGGGAGAGCTTGTCGCTAGGGCAATGGCGTCTTCGTCGACCTTGTCAGAGGCTTTCGCTTCTTTGTACCATTCTTGAAAACGGTCGATGGGGGTGCTCATGGGACCATCTTATTCTTATTTGACTCGTAGAAAAGGCTCATTTAAATTTCTTTACATGGCATTTCCTGGAAAAAGAACTCGTATCAAACGTAAAAATAAAAAGAAAAAAATGGGCACTGAATCTAAAGCTGCTCGTCGTTCTCAAGGAACTACACCTTCTATTCCAGCAACTGGACCTATCAAAGCAACTCGCTTTGGACGTCCAATCAAAGCTGATAAGATTGTTCTTCACTAAAAGCTTTTAAGAGATTGATTTCTAAACTTTCGCTTTTTTTAGATGCCAAGATTTATAAAGATCCGCGACTGAAACCTGCTCTGTTACAGTTGCGCGATTGGATGGGCCCTCGCCGTAATGAACGGCCTGAAGGTTATCTCAACATAGATAAATATTTTTATGCTTATGTTGCTTATTATTTGCCTCTGCATTTTCCCGAACTGTATTGGGTCTTAGATCAAATCAAAAAAAAGAATTTCTTAGTATCTTCGATGAGCGTTTTGGATGTGGGCTGTGGGCCTGGAACGCTTTCTTTGTCGTTGCTTGTATGGCTTCAAGAGCAAGGGCTTGCAGAGCCTGAGAAGATGCTTTTGTGGGACCATTCGCCTAAGGCACTTCAATTAGCCAAAGAAAAACTTTCAACAATTGTGAGTGATTCTAGGAAAATTTTAACTGAAAAGGTAAAACTTCCTACGCTTTCAAATAAAGATGAAAAATTTGACCTCATTCTTTTGGGGCATTTTTTAACAGAATGGGGATCAGGGCCTCGTTTTAGATCTAAGAAAAAAGCATTTTTGAAAAATCTTTTAGAAACTAAATTGTCAGATGAGGGAACGTTGATTGTGCTGGAGCCTCCTTTGAAGGAAGGAACTTTGGATTTGATGTTCTTAAGAGATGAGTTTTCTCGTGATTTTACGATTGTTGCTCCTTGTCCGCAAAGTACACAGTCATGTCCTATGCTGAAGTCACATTTGGGTTGGTGTTATGCACAGCCTTCTCGAGAGGATTTTAGAAAAAAGGGGCTGGCTCCCTATGATGCTCAACTTGAGAAAATCTTAAAAATTAAACTCACTCACCCAGGTTTTTCTTACCTTGTTCTTACGAAAAAGAAATTTGAAAATCTCCAAACAAAGGTTTTTGTAAGTCAGTCCAGAGTGCCTAAGGATCTTGTTTGTAATTCAAAAGCTAAGATCGTGGACTCTTCTCAAAAAGCGTCTCATCGTGGTGAGATAGTTTTTGATTATTAATAAAATACGAATTACGCGCGCCATGTACAAACCCTAGACGCTTTCAAAGTGCTCTTTTGGCCCCTTACTTGAGTTGAAGGTTTTCTTTGGAGGGGTATCCTTTTTGCACGTATTCAGAGCCGTAGAAGGCATCATGAAGGCTCAAATCCGTAAGTTTTTTTTATCGCTTCTCTTTCTAGGTTTTAGTGGGGCCCTTTATTCTTCTAATTTTGAATCGCTACAGCCCCTTCATGGTCAAAGTAAGAAGAGTAGCTTTTCTAAAAAGACTGTATGTTCACAACTTCTCTCGATAGCGTATAGCCAAGAGAGCATCTCCTCTTCACCAAGTTCTTCGAGAGCAAGTGTAAGAGTTCTCAGTAAATATGGTGTTGAACAATACCGAATGTCAGCTGCTCTTATGGTGGAATGGACTCGATTTGCTCAAGAAGGATTAAGGGATGGCGAGCATATCGTTTGGATGAGAGAAGATGGGCTGAAAGATATTAATATCATTTCAAAGGGAATAACTTTTTCAGAGAAATATCTTCTCTTAAAAGATTGGCACTTAACTGAGATTCTGCAAGAGCATCCTGAGTGGGGGCGTCTTATTCACCGAAGTTTTAAAGATAGAACAGTGATCACTTCACTTGATGTGGGTGAGTTTAAAAAAACAGTCGTGAGTGAATTGCAAAAAAGAGTAGAGCTTGATTTGGCTGAGAGCGGTCCTACGGGAATGGGTTATCTGCGTCTTCTTATGGGACGAGTTCAGGTTGAATCTTCTCGGTACTTTGAAGGAGCCCACCTAAAAGCCATGGGTTTTGACATGAATACTTGGCAGATACAAACGCACCAACTACGCGATAAAATTCAAAAAGCACTTTCAAGGTACAGCGAAGAAACAACAGATATCTTAACCTCTATATTCAAAGCAAAAAAACAAAGCGAAATAACTTTCACTAAAGAAGATGTTGAAAAAACTTTAGAAAGGTTAAAGGTTTCTCAGCAAATCTCAAAAGATATTTCAGAAGATATTCTTCGTTATTTGGAATTAGTTCAGGGAGCCGATCTTTTGCCTCCACCAGATGTTTTAAGTCCTGAACAGCTTTCAAAAGTAGAGGAGTGGTTGGCGAGTGATAAAAAAGCAAATAAAAATATTCTTGAACTCGTAAGTCGTCGTCCGTGGACTCAAAGACATGCACAATTTATTCGAAATGCATTTCTCAAAGAATCTACAAGTATTGTAGCTATTGATATCCGAGGATTTGGAGTGAGTTCTTTTGTGATTCGCGATATGTGGATGCGCGGAGATCCCTCTCGTAAAGATTTGCCAAAAATCTATGTGGAATCAACCCGAAACTTAAATGTGTTTTTTGATAAATTAACTGAAGACATCAAAGAGCATACAGGGATTGAAATTGCCGCACACTTTAGAAGTGGCGATGATGCTTTGTTAGCTCTTCCGTCTAATGTGACACTACAGGAAATAAGCGCTCTAGAAACTTTTTTATCTAAAGATGAACGTATTTATTATTCTATTGCGACCAAGTCTTCACCAAGAGAGGCACTAGGCTTGCTCATTGAAAAAGCGCGCGTAGGTGTGGCCGAGCATAAAGATCAGGTAGATCGTCTAAAAGCAGACCGCCTAAAATAATTCATCAAAGTTACTTTTCTTGTAATGTCTGAGAAGATTGCGCGAAGTGTATTACGGGCATAATCTTAATCTATGACTTTTTTAGAAACATTCATCTTGGGAATTGTTGAAGGCATTACTGAATATTTGCCGATCTCCTCTACAGGACATCTCATTATCACTGAACATTTCTTGGGGATTGCTGATGATGCTGGTGCAAAGACTTTTGCAATTGCAATTCAGCTCGGCGCAATCCTTGCGGTTTTAATATTGTATTGGAAGTTTTTGCTTCAAAAGCTCACGAGTCTTTCTCAAAAATCATCAAGCCAGAGATTTTTTGTGAATCTATTTTTGTCTTTTCTTCCGGCAGCAATTATTGGCTTACTTTTTCGTAAATGGATTAAGGCGCATCTCTTTTCCCCTTATTGGGTTGTCGCAGCTCTTTTAATAGGCGGTATTTTGATGATCTATCTTGAAAAGTTTTTAAATTCTAAAAGAAGAAGAATCAAAACAATCGATGATTTAACATATTTGGATTCACTTCTTATTGGAGTGGCACAGTGTTTTAGTTTATGGCCAGGTTTTTCAAGGTCGATGGCAACAATTTTGGGAGGACGCTTCACAGGATTAAGCGCTAAAGATGCAAGTGAGTATTCTTTCTTTCTTGCTCTTCCCACACTCGGGGCGGCAACACTTTATGAAATGCTTCAGGCGTTTAAAGAGGGCGGTCTTCAGTTTGATCACTCTTGGTGGGTGTCTCTTTTGCTTGGAATGTTTGTTTCTTTTGTCGTGGCAGCTTTGGTGATCAAAGCGTTTTTGGCTTTTCTTAAAAAATATCCACTTGCTTGGTTTGGTTATTACAGAATTATTTTAGCTGTCGGGCTTTATTTTCTTTTGAAGTAAGCTTTGTAGACGGGAAGGTTTTGTTTCAAGAAAATTTCTTCGAAACGACTTTGGGCCTTCCCACTTCGTTTAACTAGAGCCAGTTCCAATTCTAGAAAATCCCAAGATTCGGTGATGGCGATAATTTCTTCAAAATAATCAGGCTGGTCTGTGGAGATTCTAAATTCCCCACCTTTGACGATTGCTTGAGTCCAGTGTTTTGCATCTGGAGATCGAAAGAATCGATGTTTGTGGTGCCTTTTTTTGGGCCATGGATCAGGATGATAAACGTGCAGAGTGTGAATAGGGGGCAGTTCAAGGTCTAAGAAATTTCGCGCATCCGTTCGAAGAAGTTTCCAGTTATTTTGTCCGGTTCGACTCAGCTTGGAAAAGGTTGAATCAATTCGATCTTTTTTTTTGTCGATTCCAATAAAAAATCTTTGAGGATATTTTTGAGCGCGTTCAGCTAAAAAACGGCCCGTCCCCGCGCCTATTTCAACTTCGAGTTGATCGTAGGCCGTTTCGATAAAGCTTTGCAGATCAAGGGGGGTTTTTGGAGGAAGGGGTCGATGAAAAAAAAGAATTCTCCCATCTTTCAATTCAAGAGAGTGAGAAAAGTTTTCGCGTTTGGGGCTGGTCACTTAAGGAGCCCTCGAGGGAGGAAAGTGCAGAAGTATGTTTCCATCTTTTGTATTTTCATAAACGCGAATGCTTTCTTTAAGGAATCTCTTCCAGGGAGTGAGAAGAGTGGGAAAGACTTCTACGTGACTTGCTAAGTTTTGAGGCTTTTTGAGTAAAGGGTTTTGAATTTCCCATTTTTTATTTTTACCTAAAAGGGTTCGTATTTTTTTTGAGAGAGAATTTTGCGCTTTAATTTTTTGAAAGTCACTAAGCCCTTCAATGATTTCATCCGGTGAGAGAGCTTTTCCTTCACACCAAATTTGAGAAGGGAATTTATTGGATTTATCTAAAACAAGGCTCAGCATAAGGGAAATGGCGTCTTTGAGGGCCATCATATTTTGTGAGGGAAGATCTGCAAAAGAATTGGAATCAAGAATGCTTTCAAGGAGACTTTCAAAAAAATTCTCATCTCCAAAACCCATAAGAGC
>JBAXJW010000123.1:0-5009 GCA_037137635.1 bacterium
TTGAGTGCTTTTATTTGTGCATTGGATACTTCGCGCAAAAAACTTGGCTCGTCAAAGAAGAGAGGGTCGTTTGAAAAATCATGAAGAAGCATCCGTAGTCCAATATTTTCTTCAGACTCTTGGGTGAGTTTTTGAAGAAGTGGATCCTTACCCTTAAAGAAATTTATAATTTCTATATTTGCATCACGCATAAGATTTTGGACGGGAGCGTTGTAATGAGTCATCGCTAGGTAATCTTCTTCTCGTCGTTGCACATTACTCTTTGCCTTCATGTAAGCTAGCCACTTATTCATGCGATTCTCGTCAATGCCAGCTTCTTCACTGCTCAAGAAATGAGTACTTGCGTCGATCAGTGGTTCAAACTGAGCGGCTCGCTCTTTGTCCAACGTGCGGAATTGAAAACCCATAGCTCGTGGGTCTTTATATTTTCCAGGTAAATGCATACCTACAAAAAAAGGCTTAAAGCGATCTTCGTCCGGTACTTTTTCTCCCCGGCTAATATATTTCAGATTTAGGGCACCATTTGATAAAGAGTATCGATCTAAGATTCTCATCGATGTTTCTCCATTTTGAGAGAGATTTTTTAATGTGAATCCTTTGTCTACGATGCTAATGGTCTCAGCTGCTAAGTTAAGCCTTCGCCAAAATTCAGCCCGTATCAGCCACGAAGTACTAGTTGAGGGTGCGCCAATGACATGCAAATGAGCTTGGGACTTGAGAATTCCTGCACCTTCAAGCATTGTCCAGCTTTCATCACGCAACTCTGGTGGGCTGAGCGTATTGGAAGAAAAATGAACCTCAAGCAATCCCACTCTTTTTGTTTCTGCAGGCTCGCCATATTCAACTTTTGGCAAATACAAGAGTGGTGAAATATCTACCATGTGAGTTTCATGAGGGCTGTACATTTTACCTAAGAAACGAGTGGGCTTATTCCATTTAAGAGGCATAGGATTACGTAGTTTCAGGCCAGGAAAGTTTCTAGCTCGATTGAAGTTCGCTCCGCGAAGTTCTGTCACTGTCTGCAATTTTTTTTGCTTTGTATCTGTTGAGAGTTCTGAGAAGGAAACTTCATCGGCTGTGTGAACTCCGGTGTTTTCTATTTCAAAATCAAAAGCAGCAAGAATTTGCGATTGGTTTGGATGTGGATCGTTGGAATGTTTGTTGAGCAATCGCAATTCAGTTTCCATCCCAGCCTGTGCCCGCCCAAAAGGGGTCAGGATCTCAGTGCAGTATGTCTCAGTGGTGGCCTTACTGAGGCTGGAAAAAAGAAAGAGCACAAAGCCTAATTCGTATCTCATTTTTGAGTCGGATCAGCAGGGATCTTATAGGCGTTTTTCTGCACGCCCTCTTCTGCAGCATCTGAATATTGACCTTCGGGATTTCGACTGGGTGGAATTGTCACTGCCTCTCCTGTTTTGGCTTCAATTGCTTTTGCCGTTTCTTTCATGAGTCTTAGAGCCTCGGCTGCCATGTCATTTTGTACGGGTGATGTTTGTGTATAACCACGCTCCATAAAAAGACCCGGTCCACCACTCTCTGCTTCACCAAGTTTTAAGACGTGACGGCGATAAAATTTTCGTGCGGGGCTTTTGAGCGTAAGGGGAGAGCCCTTTGAGTTGATAAATTTTATTTCGAGCGAAAGATCTCGCCGATTAATTTGAACGTCAATTGGGGAATTGTTAGCAACCGCTTGTTTAAGTTCGGCAAACTGTCCTGCAGAAAAATCCCCTGGTGTTAAATGTTGACTTAAAATAAGACGAGTATTGTCCGTGACATAGCCTAATAGTGTTTTCACAACAGTGCCTGTGCGATAGTTTTGGCAACTAGATGCATCAACTAGGTCACCCGTTAAGATAGAAAGCTTTGGATCAATTGTAGAGGAAGTAATAATGATGCTTTCCTGGCGATCCATTTGCTTACGGCCATCTTCCATCTTTGCGATATGATCAATATCAGATTTGAATTGCTGATTGTTGCGAAAGGCGAAATCAGACGTTGACTTACTTAATAAGGCACTGATTTTTCTTGCTAATAGCGAAGTTTTCTCGGGATTATATCCTTCTTTAAATTCATCAATAATACTCTCTAGTATTTTTTTGTCAGCAACCGCTTTATCTCCTCCAATTGCTTTTCTTGCTTCTTCTAATAAAAAAAGAGGGTCTTCTCGTTTACCAAAAATATCCATGATTGCTTGACGAGTGTTGGGCTGTGAATTTTCGAGCCGAATGCCTGCGTATTCCAGATTGGGTAAGAGATTTGTTTTGAAGTGAGTTTCAAATGCTTCTTTTTCGAGGGCTAAAACTTTTGCAATATCAAAACCCTCAGGTTGGACTATCTTTAGAAGAGAGCGATCTTTTTTCCATTCTTCAATTTGTTTGGGACTTTTAAGAGGCGCCATCTGAGCGGCTGCTTTCGAAATATCGTCTTCGTTAAACCCCTGACCATGAAATTTATACTCAGAAAATTTTCCTTTAAGACTTGATTCAAAAACGCGCGCAAGTTCTATTTGCAAGTTTTCGTGTCCTTCTGCTCCAAAGCGTGCAGTAAGTACAAGCAGTGGACTCAAGTCGCCCCATTCTTCTTTGAGACGATTTAAATCTTCTGGGTTGAGTGTAGAGCCATTCATGGCAAGAATCTCCGCAAAATAATTTTGAGTTTTTGCTGTAAAAGTTTTTTCGAGAGCAAGTATGTCAGCTGCTGAGCTATTTCTGTTGAGAGTCCACTCTTTTGCTACTTTTTCCCAAATCGCTAAGCGGCTTGAAGAGTCAATGTCTTTGGGTTTAGAGCTGGGAAAAGTTTTAATTAACTCTATTTGATAGTGGCTTTTTAATTGCTCCAAAACAGATAGAAACTTATTTCTTGTCGCTTGATCGTCTAGTTCTGGCAAAGCTAAATCTGGAAATGGTTTTGCGCCTAAGTCGTTTTTAAGTTCAGATAAAACACCATAAAAATCTTTCTTAAAATTTAAGGATTTTGAACTTTTAGAAGCACGCATTGATGCTTCATTTACACCAAGTGACCACGCCCTTAACTCAGTTGTGTCATGGGGAAGGCGTCCCTTTTCGAGCTGAAAGGAATTTAATTCTCTAAGTAGTGATAAATTAATTGGGCCGTCTTGTAACGAACCTTGCTCACTAATTAAGCGATAGCTTCCAGGAGCTATTGCCCCAAGGCTTTCGCCCTTTTCCACTAGGCTTTTGACAACAGTCCCTGGAACGGGATTTGGCGCATCCTTAAGTAACAGAGAAATGACCTTTTCGTGATTTATTGCAAGACGTGAGTAGAGAAGCTTTTCTCGAAGCTCTTTGGGAACATTTTTTGACTTAATGAATTCTGCAATATCCATATAGTCGTCTTCTGGCCCATGCTTAGCAGTTGATACAATATCTATGAACGCAGAGAAGTTTTCAGGCTGGTCGAGCTTGTAATGAGTCCATAGATTAGAGCCATTGACTTCACTCCGAAAATTAGATGGTATTCTATCAACACCTAAGGCTGCGTGTGCTTTTAGATAAGCAACGATCTCTTCTTTGCTGAAATTATGGAGATAGGGGTTAAAAATACTATAATTAAATACAGATTGGCCGTTTGAGGTAGTTATTCCTTTTGGCGTTTCAGAAATTTCAAGTCGAGCCTTACTTTCTATTGAGGCACGAGCTTCGTCTTCTGTGAGCGAATATGCTTCTTTGAAATTTTCAAATGAACTAGTACGTTCAAATACAAATCTAAGACTAGAAAAAGCTTTAATCCGTTGCTCGGGTTTGAGTCTTAGCCACTCATTGCGATGATTTCTTACAAGAGTAAATAACTGTACTTGGCTGTTATTCTTGATGAGGGGCTCTAGAATTTGATAGAAGTCTCCATCTTGCCATCGTCCGCTTTGTTTTAGATGGTTAATGGCAAAAGATAGTGATTCTGCGGAACATATGGAACCTCGCTCGAGAGCCTTGATCAAGTCTTCAGTTTTAAAATTTAAATTTTTAAGTAAGATTTCTATTACATCTTTTGATTGATGGCTTTGAAGAAAAAAACTTTCGTGTAGCCAGCCTATTCGTATGGCCGCTTGATCAGGACCTTCTAATCCAGAAAGCCAGGCATCGAAAATTTTTTTTCTACTTATTATTAATTTTACTTCTCTTTTTTCATTTGTTTCAAAGACATGACTTTGGGCTATTTCAGCAACTTCATGGTTACTAAATCCCAAATTTTTTAAATTTTTTATGAGCACGTTATAGTCTTCATCGTTATTGATTTGAATTTCGTGTTGATAAGAACGATTTAATAAAAAATTTTTTTTAATATCTGGGCTAAGAGGGAGATTTCTAAGGATGCTCATGATTCGTAAAACTGAATAACCATGCTTATTTTGAAGTTTTGCTAGTGTACCTAGTTGGTAGTAGTAATCGTTTCTATCAGAGTTAGAGGGTAATTTTTTTATGTTACGTGCCCAGAGTTCTGGGTATAGACTCCTGACTTTGTCTAAAACGTCATCAGTGAGTGAGTCTGTCAGTGCACTTTCTTTTGCTGCTTTAAGAGCGTGAATGGCTCCTCTCGGGTTGTCCTGCAGGTTATCTATATCCGCAAAGTGACTCAGTAAAAGGGTGCAATTAATGGGTTCATCTGCTGCAAAAGCTAGTTGCGTAATGAATATCAAAGAAAAAACAAAACGTGTTCTCATAGCACTCTCTTTAAGGTTTTTTCGGGTGATTTATATAATTATTTTTTAATTTTATGTTAAGGTTTTTAGTGGGTTGTTTTTGTGTCGATTGTATAATGTGTCTTTTAATTTTAGGTCTTTATTAAATAAAAGTTTAAGGCAGTTTCACTTTCTATCAGCGGGTTTTTTGTTTTTTTTGTGTGTTTATTTTACGTTTGTTCAAATCAGACAACTCGGCTCTGACTACAGTGATTATAAAAATAAAAGAGATTACTTTTCGAAAGCTTTTTATGTCGAAGGCGATTGAAGAGGATAGGGCTTTTAAAGAGGGTTCGAGTCGGCATTTTGACGG
>JBAXJW010000124.1:0-4996 GCA_037137635.1 bacterium
TTGAGCCACTTCGCGAATCATTTCTGCGGCTTTGAAAGTTAATATCCCCGAAAATGAAAGATAAAAACCAAGGTCTAAGAATTTCTTTGCCCATTCTAAGTTTTCAGAAAAACAATGCATCACACCTGGTTGGCTGATGAGCTGAGACTGGCGTTCTTTAAAAACTGAATAAATATCTTCCACTGCTTCACGGCAGTGAATGACAATTGGTTTTTTAAATTCTGTAGCAAGTTCCACATGATAAATAAAACTTTGAAGTTGCTCTTCTTTAGAGGAATAATTGTAGTGATAATCAAGACCTGTTTCTCCAACAGCGACATAATCTTTAATTTCGTTTTTTAAATCTTTAGCAAAAGTCTCATCAAACTTTTTTGCATCGTGAGGATGCAGGCCCAGTGTGGGAAAAAGTTTGATGAGACCTTTGTACTCGTCAGCAATTTTTTTTGCGCGACGGCCATCTTCGAGTTCGGTTGCAATGAGAGTCAGATGAGAAACTCCGGCCTGAGAGGAGTTCTTGAGGGTTTCTTCTAAAGTTTGAGCAAAATCGTCACTGGCTAAGTGGCAGTGAGTATCGAAAAGACTCAATCTTCCCCCTCCCCATGATCATCTTGCGTTTTTCCATCTGCTCGAGGAGCAAATTTTCTTTTCACCTCTAAGCCTTTGAATACTTCAAAGTTACCATCTTCTAAACGAACAGAAACAAGACCTTTCATCACATCAAGCTTTGTTACACGACCATCCCCTTTGGGAGTGATCACGGCTTTTCCGACTTTAGGAAGACTTGCTCCAAGTGCTACATAGTTTTCATGTTCATAGCCAAGGCAACAGAGTAAGCGACCGCATTGTCCGTTCACACTTTCGGGCTCAAGCGAAACGCCTTGGTCTTTTGCCATTTTGATTGTGACAGGACTGAAGTCACTAATCCAAGTGCTGCAACAAGTGGAAAGTCCGCAGCGACCAATGCCTCCTGCAAGACGAGCAGCGTCTCTCACTCCCACATGTCTCATATCCGCGCGAAGACCGTATTTTTGAGCGATTTCTTTTCCTGTTCCGCGATAATCAAACTCGCGGCTTTCGGAACTATAATAAATAATCAACTTACGACCTTGATCTACAAGTTCGCAATCAACGAGTTTCACTCCCGTTACTTCACGAGCGCGAATTCGAGTTTCAAAAAATCTTTTCAGTTCAGATCTAAATTCGTCACTTTTATTTAAAAATTGAAGATCTTCTGTCTCTGCATGTCGCATAACACACGGAAGTCCATCATCTTCTTTTCTCTTTTCACGAATACGAGGAGCGACGCTTACGATTCCTACAAGTGTTTCTCGACCAAAGCCTTCAACGACCACTCGATCATTGCGTTTTAAAGCAAGGCTTTGGGGATTTCTAAACTCAAAAATTTTACCGGGCCAACGGAACTTTACCCGAACAATTTCGACATGTGCCACGAAACATCACCTTTTATCTTTCTTTTTAAATTTAACCAATGCAGAGGCGGATTTCCATACTGTTTCACTGCGGAAATAAAATCTTCAAAATGTTTCCAGCGTGTCCAAAACTGAAGGGTTTCTTCTTGTGAAAAATGAGCGATTCGACCTTTTAAGAGATTCCATGCTTGAGTGTGTATTTGCTCAAGTTCTTCTAATCGAAGAGCTCTCTCTTTCCACCATGTGGGATTTGAGAATTGCGATTTAATGGATTTGGAATTTTTGGGAATCATGAGCAAGTCTAGGATTTCTTGTAAGAGAGAATCTTCGGATTTCTTTTTTAAAGAAAATGATTTTGTTTCTTCTTTAAAAGAAATTTTGAGACAGCGACTTCGAATGGTTGCCAGCAATTTGTAGGGTTTTGAAGTCAGAAGAAGGATAAAAATATCTGGTCGCGGTTCTTCTAATATTTTAAGAAGAGCATTTGCAGGAGCCTGTGTGTTGCCGCTCAATTTTTCTGCCTGTGAAATAACAAGTAATTTTCGAGGAGCAATGTTTTTGGCAAGATAGAGGAATTGACCACCCCATTCTCTTACTTGATCGACTGAATATGAAAGTTCAGCTTGAGGTGTCGTATAAAAAAAATCTGGATGTAAGCGCTTTTCGTTATTTAAATCCAAAGGAGTTCTACAAGAGTCGCAGCGTCCGCAATCTGATCCTTCGTCGCAAAGAATTGTGCGAAAAAGTCCCTCAAAGTAGATTTGACTTTCTTCAAAGCTTTCGAGCAAAAGAGCATGGCTTAGCTTTCCTTTGGCTAAGGCCTGCTTGAGTTTTAACAACTTATCCATCAGCTGACAGATAGCCTAACAAATCCTTTTGAACTAAGCCAAAAACTTCGTCAGGCTTTTGAGAGGCATCGATCAAAACATAGCGTTCTGGGTGCATTTTTGAGAGGCTTAGGTAAGCATTTCTGATTTGTTGATGAAAAGAGAGGGCTTCTCGTTCGATTCGATCCAATGCTTGACGAGATTGAGCCCGTGAAAGTCCAATTTGAGGGTCCAAATCCAATAAGTAAGTGCGATCAGGGTAAAGACCGTTTGTAGCCCATTCGTTTAAGTCTCTGACTCGTTTGAGACCCAATTTTCGGGCAACTCCTTGGTAAGCAAGAGAGGCATCCACAAAGCGATCAACGATGACATGCTTGCCGCTCTGGAGGGATGGGATGATCAATTCATCCATATGTTGAGCGCGAGCAGCGGCATAGAGAAGAGCTTCTGCGCGGGCTGAGAAGAAATTTCGATTTTTAATTAAAGATTCACGAATTTCTTTTCCAAGCTCCGTTCCTCCAGGTTCGAAACTAAAAACAACGGGCAACTTTTTATCTTCAAGAAGCTTTTTTAAACGCGAAAGGAGAGTGCTCTTTCCAGAGCCCTCTCCTCCCTCGACACTTATAAATTTAGCGGACAAGTTATCGCAGCGCCTCGTCAATCATCTTTTTGAATTCTGGGAAAGGTTGAGCACCTGCCACTTTTTTACCTTCAGTTTTATTTCCAACGAAGAATGTAGGAGTTGAGTTTGCACCCACTTGTTCAGAAATTTGAACAGATTTCTCAAGTTTCTTTTGAGCAGCAGGGCTTGTGAGACATGTTTTGAATTTTCCTTCATCAAGGCTCAATTCTTTTGCCCATTTCACATAGTTGTCGCTGCTAAGATCTTTTTGGTTATCAAAAAGCTTGTCATGGAATTCCCAGAATTTCCCTTGCTCTTGAGCGCAAATTGAAGCAATCGCGGCAGGTTTTGCATTTGGATGAAATTCAAGAGGAAGGTGACGGAAAACGATCGCAACTTTATCGCCATAAGCTTGAGCAATTTGGTGAACAACTTCTTTTCCGCGTGAACAGTAAGGACATTGAAAATCACTGTGCTCATAAATCACAACTTTTGCATTTGGATTTCCTAAAACAGGCTCATCAGCACCAATAGGACTCATAGGAGTGCGTGCTTCTTTGAGCATAAATTGAACTTGAGCTCCAGAGATCAACTTTTCAATGTATCCTTGACGAGCTGTCATTTTGCCACGATTTCCAAGGTGACTTTTGATTTCTTCTTTTGATACTTTTCTCATTTTGCCTGTAGAAGGATCTTTGAATCCTTTTTCAAGATGATTTTGTTTAATGAATGCGTCTGCTTCTGCATCACTTACAGGAGTCTCAGTCCCAATTGTTTCGAGAAGAGCTTGGATATCAGCTTTACCTTGTTTTTTTGCTTCTTCATTAAGAAGTTTTTCAACAAGAGCACTTTCAGCTCCACGCTTGTACATTTCAAGAACTTCTTCAGAAAGTTGTTTCACACGAGGAGCAATACTTCCTTTGAGGTCTTTTGCTTTTATTTCTCCACCGTTATACTTAACGATGATAACGTCATCCGCTAAAGGAGAAACAACTTCTGTTCCAGAAGCTTTTCCGCCTTTTACTTTTTCATTTACGAATAATACAACAAAGAGGACCAAAAGCACTGCGAGACCTACAATGATCCCATTTGTGCTTGAGTTCGAATTTTCATTTGATTTGTTATCAGTCATGCTTTCTCCTTTGGTTTTCTATTCAAAATTGATACTAGCGGCGTGTGAATAGAATGCAAAGAGGAGTCTTGCGGAGCCTTCATTTGTGCGCGTTGCGCAATAAGTGTTCGGTTTAAAGTTAATCCAAATCTTCTTTTAGATATTGTTCGATAAATTGCATATGTTGATCGCGGTAATCTTGAACTTTTGTTGTGGAAAGAACATCCCCGATTCGAATTCCACTTTGTACAAGTAATACAAAATACGTTTCCATAAGCAAAAGTAAAATTGATAAAATAACACTCGCAAAGCCAAAAAAAGTATCAAAATAAAAAAGGGAAACAGAAAGAAATAAAAAAGGAAGGTTGCGAATCAAGCATCCTGAAAAACTTGGGAAAGGTGCGCCCAATGAATCAACTACATGCAAACCAAGGAGCCACTTTCCAGGTGATTGTCCTTCATTGAAAAGCTCCACAAAAGACCAAAGAACAGGAGCTGCAATCAGCATCCAGTTTGCTCCAAACAAGTAATAAAAAATGAAGAGAATTGTTTCGATGATAAAGAAATCAATTAATTTTGCCCAAATACGATTTTCAATTGTGCCCCTACGCTTGCTTGTAAGAAGAGGCTCAACGGGTGTCGATTCGTCGTTCAAATCGTATTTCATCATTTCATACTAATATTTTTTTTAAATAAAAGACCCTTACAAGCCATGTCAAAAGCTTGAATTCGAATTTATAATAAAAAAAATGAGTGATGCAAAATATCCTTCCGACTCTGAAGTTATTATGACTGAAATCGTTCTTCCTCAGCACACAAACGCTCTTGGAACAATTTTCGGGGGAACGGTCATGGGTTGGATCGATATCGCAGCTGCGATTGCAGCAAGACGGCATTCAGGCGCCGTTTGCGTGACCGCATCAGTGGATGAGTTACATTTTCTTCGTCCTTTAAAACAAGGCGGCATAGTCAACATTCGAGCACGTTTAACAGCTGTGCACAGAAC
>JBAXJW010000125.1:0-4993 GCA_037137635.1 bacterium
GAAGCAGTTAAAACATCAATACCATGAAAGGCTGATAATCCATACGCAGCCTTCAACCGAAAATTCACATCATAAATAGATTGCTGAACACCTGTATTCAATGAAAAACTAGGGGACACCAAAAGCGCTTCACACTTATCTACATATGAATTTGTATTTGAATATCCACTCGAAGAAGAAAGTGGCATAGCATAAAAGTTATCGCTAAAAATGACATCCTGACTTCCCCCTGTGCCTCCAGCATTAAAAGCTACAGATCTTAAATTGCTAGATTTATAAATCCCCCTAGAGATAAGAATTGATTGAATATCACTCCTCACTCGATTCAAACAGGAAGCATCTGTTCCGCATGAAGAACTCCAATCAGCGAGCATTAACTTATCTATCAATTTTTGAGTGTAAAAAAGAATTGTAGAAGAAGGTATCATCTCTCTTAAAGCCTCATGCGAAGCCACAAAGACCCGATCAAAAGCCTGATCTTTTGTGAGTGCCAATCGAGCCGCCCACTGAATACTTGTTCTTGTGGGCTGAAAAACAATCACTGTTTCATTATCAAAATATTTTCGAATATCATTCAAAGCACCTGAGACAACTCGAGCATCTAAATGAAATTCCCCGACATATCCATTCGGATACGTAACATCTCCATCCATTCGTCTTTGTTGATTAGGTCCCGTTCGATTGTCAGGCCCATACGCCACTGGAGCATTCGCCTCCAAATACAAACCAAACTTATCATCACGCAAAGCACTTGCGGCAAAAAAATCAGCCAAGCCTTCTAGCAACATATCCATGTCGTAGTTTCCTGAAGTCTCCATCACACTTGCATTCAAAACATGTTGAAAGGAATGCCCCACTTCGTGATAAATAGCGTCCGCCTCATCGTTTGTATTATAGGGAAAACTCACATTATCTTCTCGATAAAACATCAAGGCACCCGGAACAGAACTCGAATAATTAGGAACATATCCAGTCTCAAAGGCAGAGCCCCTTAGATCTGAAAATGTAGGAATAGGAAGAAGATTTTTTCCATGAATTTGAAAATTCAAAGTTGGATACAAATTTTTTACATATTTATAAGCTGCACTTGTATGTGCATATGTCATGTAAGCTTGAAAATCTCGATTGCTCCAAGGAATACGACTTGATCCATAAGCTGTTACCTTAGGAGAAGTCATTTCTTCTGGTTTGTAATAAACGTTCACGTTGGATCCCATTAAATTGCCCGATAAATTATTGAGATCGTAAAGAGCGACACTTTGTCGGTTTAAAGATTCTAAATTGTCAGTTGCGGTTGCCATATACCCTGCAGCCTGTACGGGGCTACGACTCCATAGGCTCAAAAACTTTACCTGGCTTGAGGGAGGATTATTTATTGAAGGTGGTTGATTCACAATCGGAGGGTTTTGATTATTGTTTGTAGAAGAAACACCTCCACTATTAGCTCCTTGCTGAACGGTACAAGCTTGCAAAATTATTGTAATAAAAAAAACAAATAAAAAATCAAACGATAAGAAGCTCACAACTTTGTACCTTCTTATAGGCTGACAGATTGGTGAGTTTTTTTTATTAATTTTACGTTAAGACTCCATAAAAAAACCCCCGATCTCTTTCGAGACCGAGGGTTTTTATGGAGAACAATATTTTGGCTGTTCGACTTATTAGAAGTCGCCCATGCCTCCCATACCGCCCATTCCACCCATGCCGCCCATGCCGCCGCCTGGAGCGCTTGGAGCTTCATCTTTTTTAGGTTTTTCAGCGATACATGCTTCAGTTGTGAGCAACAAGCCCGCAACAGATGCCGCATTTTGAAGAGCTGAACGAGTCACCTTCACAGGGTCGATAACACCTGCTTTGATGAGGTCTTCATACTTTTCAGTAGCTGCATTGAATCCAAAGCTTGTTGATTCATTTGCTTGAACTTTATCTACAACAACAGCGCCATCATGACCTGCGTTGAAAGCAATTTGTCTCATAGGCTCTTGAATTGCACGAATGATGATTTTCACACCAACAGCTTGTTCAGCGTTATCAGTCTTGATTCCTGCAAGTACGCGAGCTGCTTTCACAAGCGCCACACCACCACCAGGAACGATTCCTTCTTCAACTGCTGCACGAGTTGAATTGAGAGCGTCTTCTACGCGAGCTTTCTTTTCTTTCATTTCAATTTCAGTTGCTGCACCGACGTTTACAACGGCAACACCGCCGACGAGTTTCGCCAAACGCTCTTGAAGTTTTTCACGATCGTAATCGCTTGTTGTTTCTTCAACTTGCTTACGAATAGTTGCCACACGTTTTTCGATCTCTTTTTTATTTCCTGAGCCATCGATGATTGTTGTATTTTCCTTGTCTATAACAACACGTTTTGCAACACCCAAGTCTGTCAACTGAACGTTCTCAAGTTTGAGTCCGAGTTCTTCAGCAATAACTTTTCCGCCTGTAAGAATCGCGATATCAGCGAGCATTTCTTTACGACGATCACCAAAGCCAGGTGCTTTAACTGCACAAACCTTGAGAGTTCCACGGAGTCTATTCACAACAAGAGTTGCAAGAGCTTCACCTTCGAGGTCTTCAGCAATGATCAAGAAAGGACGTTGTGTTTGAACAACTTTTTCCAACACAGGAAGGATGTCTTTCATCCCACTTACTTTTTTGTCGAAAAGAAGGATGTAAGCGTCTTCTAAAACGGCTTCCATTCTTTCAGAATCAGTCACGAAGTAAGGAGAGAGATATCCACGGTCAAACTGCATACCTTCTACAACGTCTAGGGTTGTTTCCATTGATTTTGCTTCTTCAACAGTAATGACACCTTCTTTACCTACTTTTTCCATAGCTTCAGCAATGATGTTTCCGATCGTTGTATCGCCGTTGGCAGAAATTGTTCCAACTTGAGCAATTTCAATTTTTCCAGAAACAGGTTTTGCAAATTTCTTCAACTCGCCCACAATTTTCTCAACAGCGATATCGATTCCACGCTTGAGATCCATTGGGTTGTGTCCGGCTGCAACCATTTTTGCACCTTCGCGATAAATCGCTTGAGCAAGAACAGTCGCAGTTGTTGTTCCGTCACCCGCGTCGTCATTTGTCTTAGACGCAACTTCACGCACCATTTGTGCGCCCATGTTTTCGAATCTGTCTTCAATTTCGATTTCTTTTGCAACAGTCACGCCGTCTTTAGTGATCAAAGGAGCGCCGAATGATTTTTCAATCACAACGTTGCGACCACGAGGTCCGAGTGTAACTTTTACGGCTTCCGCAAGAAGGGTAACGCCTTTGAGGATTGCTCTACGAGCTGTTTCGTTAAATGTAACAATTTTAGCTGCCATTTTGAATTCTCCTTAATCTATAATAGCGAGGACATCTTCTTCACGAAGGATAAGATGCTCAGTTCCGTCAATTTTAACTTCAGTTCCAGCGTATTTTCCGAAAAGGATTTTATCTCCTGCTTTTACATCAAGCGGAGTTACCTTTCCTTCGTTGCTAAGCTTTCCTTTGCCCACAGCGACAACAGCACCTTCGAGTGGTTTTTCTTTTGCGCTATCAGGGATGATGATTCCACCTTTTGTTTTAGTTTCTTCATCAAGTCTTTTTACAAGTAAACGATCATGAAGTGGTCTTATTGCCATAACTTCCTCCTTAAATTTTTAACAGGCACTGAGAAGTTTTTTCAGCGCTCTGTTTATAAAGATCTGCCTCTAAGCAAATCTGTTTTCCAAATTTCAATATCTCTACGTCTCACTTTTTGTGGAACTCGTTGAAGAACTTCCACAAGGACCTCCACCACAACAATCCGCAGCTGAAGACGCTGTAGAGCTTGTTGAAGTCGGAGCAGACGTTCCTGCTCTCTTATAATCAGAGGTGTACCATCCTGTCCCTTTTAGGGCGAATGATGTTTTAGAAATAACTCGTTCTAGTTTAGGACCCTTACAACTGGGGCACTCTGTTGGAGAGGGATCAGAGATCTTCATCCAAAATTCGTTAATTTGGCCACAGTCTTGGCATTTGAACTCATAAATCATATGTACGACATTCTCAATCTGGGGATTCACATGGCAGAAGTCAAGGGAGGCTTTGAAATCATATTCAAATTTGAAGCAATTTTTGCATTTAGCATTTAGAGGGGTGTTGAGATTGTGTGAGTGAGCCGTTAGGGTATAAAGAGGCTCTCAAAAAACAAAGGCGGCATAGCCAAGTGGTAAGGCAAGGCTCTGCAAAAGCTTCACCCCCGGTTCAAATCCGGGTGCCGCCTCCAAAATTACAATTCCTAAGACTCTTTTTTACTTTTATCTGTCGCCTGTTGATTATGGGCTCGCTTTTGCAGAGTAAAGCAGGTGGCGATTTTTAAAATTGACGAGATGTCCCAGATATGAGACATTTGGAGATAAGAAAAGCTATTTTTCACCCATTGGCCCGAGAAGCTCTGAAGCAACTTTCAGAGGAGGCTAAGGATAAAATTGGCTTTGCAATTTTTAAGCTACAGCTTGGAGAAAAGCTAGTTATGCCGTTGTCTAGGCCAATGCCGAGTGTTGCTTTAGGAATTGAAGAGCTGAGGATTAGATGTGGCGATGGTAGTTGCCGAGTTTTTTATTACTTAAAATCATCTCGGGGAATTTTAATAGTACATATTTTTGAGAAAAAGACTCAAAAAACTCCAGCACGTGAAGTCGATATCGGTCGTAAAAGACTTAAGGAGATGCTCCATGAAGAAATCTAAAATGATTGTCGCCAAAAACTCAGTTGAACTTGCAGAAGTAATGGGCCTGAGCCCTGCTCATGCTGCTGCCTGGGAACTCAAAATTAACTTGAATGATAAAATTATTCAGATCGTTAAAAAAAAGGGACTGACTCATGAGCAGGTGGCAAAGCTTGCAAAAACTTCAAGAACAAGAGTTACAGCGCTCATGAATCGAAGCTCGGTGGATATTTCTACAGATCTTATGCTTAGGATATTAGGGTCGCTCGGATACACTGCGAAACTTACGATCCAAAAAGC
>JBAXJW010000126.1:0-4939 GCA_037137635.1 bacterium
ATAAAGAGCATGTCGGGACGAATACCGTTTTCCCAATAAAGATCGTACCCTGCGTTTTCGGGGCTCATCTGAAAACGTGTTGTGACTTCAAAGCCAAGACTTTCGTAAAAGCCTTTGAGAGGGCCATCTGCACAAATAAGGGAGTGAGCACCTTTAAGAATTGCGTCTTTAACAACGGCACTTCCAAGTCCCTTTGCTCCTCCATTTTTAAAAACTGAAATCAAAAGACCATCGCTGCGAATCCCATATCCGGCACTCTTGTCTGAAAGAAGATAAAGGCGTCCTCCTCCTAATGTAATGCTTTGGTATTCTTGTAGGGATCTTTTTCTTAAGAAAGGTTTGTCTTCAAGCGCGGAAACCACTTGGTGAAAATCCTCACTTGAAACGCTTATAAAAAAACCAAATTTTAGATAATCAAGGCAGCTTTTGTGAGCGATTTCACTTGAGTGAAGCTGTACGCTGAGAAAAGGAATTGTAAAAATAAAAAAATAAATTTTGAGCTTCGAAAAGCTCATAACTTGCTTCATCATCTTATTGAGATTTTTTAACTTTAATTTTTTGTCCGTTCACAAGACGGCCATTGACTAGTTCAATAGCTTTTTGAGCGAGAGCTTCATCTTCAATCACGACAAAACCAAAGCCCTTGGATTTTTGAGTTTTCGAATCTAAAACGAGATTGCATTCTTGAAGGGGTCCGAATTTAGCAAAGACTTTTTCAAAATCTTCTTTGCTTAGATTGCGGGCGATATTTGTAACGAGTAATTTCATTTCTTTATTCAATATTTATGACAAACGATGGTGGACCCTGCAGGGATCGAACCTGCGACCCGATGATTAAGAGTCATCTGCTCTACCAACTGAGCTAAGAGTCCACAAAAGATGCAAATTATGAAAGTAGCTGACCTCACACATTGAGGCAATACATATTAGAAAGCGGTATTCTCGCAAAAACAGAGATCGACACAAGGCCTTTTTGGGTAGAAAATAGTTCTATGTCTCTCAGTTTAGAGCCTCAGGTAAAACGCAATATCAACTGGATCACAATTGCTTATCTCTTAGGACTTCCACTCTCGGCATTTTTCCTTTTTTCAAAAGCTCAAGCGGAACACGTCTTTTTTTGGCCGATCATCGTTTATGCAATCATCCATTATTCGATTGATTGTCTGTGTATTACGGTTGGATACCATCGCTTTATCTCTCACAAGGCCTTTGAAGCACATCCCGGTGTAAAAGCCCTGATTCTTTTTGCGGGCGCGGGAGCTTTTCAAAATTCGGCTTTAGTATGGGCTCGAGATCATCGTGTTCATCATCGCGAAGTAGATACGGATGATGATCCTTATTCAATTAACAAAGGCTTTTGGTACGCGCACTTTTTTTGGATGTTTCACAAGGATCCTAAGGGGATTGAAAAGAAAACTCCTCCTGATTTGAAGAAGGATGCTCTCATTCAGTTGCAACATCGTTTTTATTTGCCACTTGCGATTTTGGTTGGATTTTTGATCCCCATGTTTGCAGGTTATTTGATGGGATCTGCTTTTGCGGGACTTTATGTGGGAGCTATTTTGCGCCTTATTTCGTCTGGGCACTGTACTTTTATGATCAATTCTGTGGCCCATGTCTTGGGAACAAGACCTTATTCTGTAAACAATACTGCGAGGGATAATTGGTTTTTATCTATTCTTACTTTTGGAGAAGGCTATCACAATTACCATCATCGGTTTCAGGCCGATTATCGTAATGGTCCTGTTTGGTATGCGTGGGATCCTTCGAAATGGATTATCTTTGGCCTTTCTAGGTTGGGCCTTGCTCATGGTCTTATTCGAGTAGACGAAGAAAAAATTCGCCTTGCTCGTATGGAAGTTGCTGAACAAAAACTTGAACAAAAGGGTCTTGATATCGCGACTCTTGTAAAAAAACGCATGGAAGTTTTGCAAATTGCTGAGCGTATCCAGGCTCTCCGAGAAGATCTTGAAAAAATGAAGGCCGAGGGTAAAGCCAAGATAGATCGATCTGAAAGAGCACTTATTTATTCTTGTAAGCGTAAATTAAAAGAAATGAAGCGAGCCCGCAATAATGCGGTCAAGCAGTGGAAAGAGCAACGAAAGCTCATTCAATCATTACCTTGCTTACAGTACTAATTTTTTAAATCAAAAAAACTAAATATCAAACCAAAGCCACTGAATGCTTTCGATGTTGTTTTTTCTTTTTGAAACAAAAACAGTGTATTGTTTGGAATGCTCTCTTTTGAAAACCCATACTTTTGCACCCGCATCGTAATCGATTTTTACGTTTTTTCCTGATTGCGTGCGAACCAAAAACTTCCAAATAGCAGGATCGGCTGCAAAGCTTTTTTCTAAGACTTTGATGGTTGCTTCGATAGGATTACTTAAGTTGAGCTGGAGTATGGGGTGATTATTTTTTTTGACGATGTCGCCTGTGATTTCAGCCTTAAGTTCGATAGGCCATTCTTGAGAATTAGAAGATACTTTTTTGGGGCTTTTTGTAAAAGCAGAGGGGATGACTAAAAACATAGTTGAGAAATATAAAAGAGTTATAAATAGTTTTTTCATTGATAAAAACCTTTCTTCAGCTCTGGGCTTCTAGGATTTTTCCAAATTTATTTTTTATAAGAATAAGAGCTAAAATTCCAATTAAAATATTGGGTATTCCGACAATCATCCACATAAGTGCTTCATTGTGTAACCAGGTCAGCGAACTTCTTGCTGCCCAACTAATGAGTGTGGAATAAGTTCCCCAGTAAAAAATAGACATTAAGACTCCAGTGAGAATTGTTCTGCTTTGAGCTGTTCGTTCATTGCGAAGACAAAGAATAAAGCAAAGAGGAACAAAAAAGAAAATTGAGAGACTCACCAAGAATCTTCTCGCAATTTCTATCCAAAGCATTCTGGTTTTTGAGCTTTCCTTCGGGGGATTGCTGCGTTTTTTGAGAAGACCTTTGAGGTCTTGGCTTTCCATTGAGTCTCTACTTTTTCCTTCAGCATAACGAAAGTCCGCGTTCAGTTTGGATTCATCGAAGGAGATTCTCCATATAAGATTTTCTTCTAGATTTTTGGAGACAAGCATTCCATCGAAAAGCTGCATGCTTGCCCAACCACTTGAGTTTGCAGGATTCCACTGGGCTTCTTTTGCGCTAATAACCCAGCCCAGGTTAAAATTCGGGTTTGATTCATAGACGAAGATTTTCTTAAAACGATTTTCGCTTTTAGATTCTCCAATGTAGATGACGTAATCTAAAAAATCTTCTGTAAAAGTTCCTGCTTTTAAAGCGCTTGCTCCTTTTTTTGAGAGAGCCTCGTCAATCGACATTTCAAAAAGACGGTTTCCAAGTGGGCCAACATATAAAGCACAGATAAGAGTAAGAATTGATAAAATCGAGGCAGCTTTAAAGCATGGACGCATGATCTGCCAAGGAGAGTATCCCAGGCCTTGAAGGGCGATGAGTTCGCGATCGCTGCTCATACGACCAAAAACGGTGAGACTACTAAAAATAAAGGCAATCGGAAGAATGATGGGAGTAAAGCTTAGGCTGAGTCCCCCAAAAAATTTGGACATGATCGAAAGATCGCCGCCAGTTCTGATGATTAATCCGCCAAGGCGAATGACCTGAAGGCTTACTAAAAGAACAAGTGCCAAAACAACGCCGCTTAATGTTGATCCAATCAGCGAAAAAAACAAATAACGATCCGAGCGGCGCACCCTTAAAGACTATCCGAATAATGAGCTTGGATCTACAATTGACCTATGAGGCTTTTGTTTTTGTTCTTTTTACAACTTCCACTTTTTGCGAGTGAAAGTCTTGTTCATTATGCATTCAAGCAAGGATTTAAGCAGGGTTCTTTGCTTTTAAGCGCACAAAAAGTAGAGAAAGTTCTTTCGAGTCCTCTGACTTCACAAAACTTAATTCGTCCTCTTAAGCTTAGCCAAGAAATTATTCATTATGCACAAAATGTTTTGGGAATGAAGGTCGGCGCTTCTTATCGAAAATACGTTGAGCTTAATCGAGATTGGGTCACAAAAGTTGTGATAGCAGCCGAAAAAGATCGTCTTGAAATCAAAAAGTTTGAATTTCCAATCGTGGGATCTTTCCCTTACAAGGGATTTTTTGATGAAGAAGATGCTCAAGCTTTGAGTCAGGAACTTGTGGGTAAGTATGATGTTTATCAGCGCAAAGCGATCGCATTTTCAGGGATTGGTTGGTTTGATGATCCACTTACTTCCAATTTATTAGCAAAAGATTCCCTTTTAATTGAAACGCTTTTTCACGAGCTTGTGCATTTAAATTTTTATTTTGATGACCAGGGCGATTTCAATGAAGCTTTTGCAACGTGGTTTTCTTATAAAGTCGCAAAAGATTTTATTGAGAAAAGCGAGTTTGTGGATAACAAGAGGAAAACTTTAAGTGAATTTGAAGAAGAAGAAAAAGCGGATTATGAGCTTCATTCTTTTGTTCATGAAGTATCTTTGAGAGGGCATGAGTTTTATGAAAAAAAACCCCTTCCCAAAAGAGACCTTTATTTTGATTGGATTGCTCGATGTTTAAAAGAGTATCCAAATTTGAAATCACTTCAAAGAGTGAAGTGGAATAATGCTGCCATTTTAAGTTTAGCGACTTATTTAAAGCTCCTTCCTTTGATTGATAAATACGCACAAGAAAAAAACTTAAGCGCGAAGGATTTTCTTTTGAAGGTTAAAAAAGAACGTGAATATCTTGTGAGTCTTGTTGAGGAACAAGGAACTATTCCGACCTTGCTTCGCTGCGGTGAAAAACTCCCATAACTTCGATATGAGGTGTTTGCGGAAACATATCAAAAGAATAAAGTTTTTCGAATGTCCACGCTGAGCTTAAAGGAATAACGTCTCTTAAAAAAGTTATAGGGTTACACGAAAGATAAAATATTTTTTGAAGCTTCGGTAGTTT
>JBAXJW010000127.1:0-4922 GCA_037137635.1 bacterium
GGGGTCTTTTTGAGCCTTGACTCTGGATAATTTGAATACAGATTGTGTGTGATGGACGAAAAAACGACCCCTTCTCAAGAAGAGTTAAATATTTCTCAGGAAACAACTGTTGAAAGTAATCATGAAAAAAATTCAGATCCTGCCCAAGAAGAAGTACAAGAAGAAGTAACGATTGCTCGTGATGTGTCCAATCAACAAGTTGATTGGAAAAGTCAGGCGGCTTACTACGCAGCGGAAATTGATAATATTCAAAAACGCTTTGTGCGAGAAAGCGCTGAATTGCGTAAATATGCCAATGAAGAGCTTTTAAAGAAAATTGTTCCTGCGCTAGATACACTTACTCTCGCGCTTAAAGCAGCTGAAAGGGCTAAATTAGTTCCAGAAAATGAGAGCTTGTTTTCTCATAAATTGTTCCTAAGTTTTATTCAGGGGGTTGAGATGACCGCAAAACAATTTGAGAACGTCTTACAAGCCGCAGGAGTTGAGTTTATTAAGTCTGTTGGAGAAACGTTTGATCCAACAATTCACGAGGCTCTTGGTCAAGCAAACAAGTCAGACGTAAAAGACAATGTCATAACAGAAGAATTTGAGCGAGGGCTTAAGCTACATGGAAGAATTATTCGCCCCGCTAAAGTTTTTGTGAATAAGAATTAAGAGGTAATGAATTATGAGTAAGGTAATTGGAATCGATTTAGGAACAACAAATTCGTGTGTCGCTATACTTGAGGCGGGACAGGCAAAAGTTATTGCAAACAGTGAAGGAGGGCGCACAACGCCTTCAATCGTTGCTGTGAACAATAGTGGAGAGCGTCTTGTCGGAGCCATTGCAAAAAACCAGTCGATCACAAATCCTGATCGTACAATTTTTGCTGTTAAAAGATTAATTGGACAGCGTTTTGATGGAGAAGTTGTTCAAAAATTAAAAGGAATTCTTCCTTACAAAATTGTTGCTGCTGATAATGGCGATGCGTGGGTTGAAATTGATGGAAAGAAATATTCTCCACAAGAAGTTTCAGCTTTCATTCTTGGAAAGATGAAGAAAACAGCTGAAGATTATCTTGGTCACGAAGTGACTGACGCTGTTGTGACTGTTCCTGCTTATTTCAACGATGCTCAAAGACAAGCTACTAAAGATGCAGGCCGTATTGCGGGTCTGAACGTTCTTCGTATCATTAACGAACCAACAGCTGCGGCTCTTGCTTATGGTGTAGATAAAAAAGGCGAAAAGAAAATCGCTGTATTCGACTTAGGCGGGGGAACTTTCGATATTTCCGTTCTTGAATTAGGAGACGGAGTTTTTGAAGTTAAATCAACAAACGGAGACACCTTCCTCGGTGGAGAAGATTGGGATTTACGTTTAGTGAGCTGGTTAGCGGATGAATTCAAGAAGAGTGATGGAATTGATTTACGCAAAGATAAATTTGCTTTGCAACGTTTGAAAACAGAAGCAGAAAAAGCAAAGCATGTTTTATCTGAGTCTCTTGAAACAGATATTAACATTCCTTTTATCACTGCTGATCAAAATGGACCTAAACACTTAAACGTGAAGCTTTCTCGAGCAAAGATGGAAAGCCTTTGTGAAGATCTTTTTGATCGTCTTGTGGCTCCATGTGAAGTTTGCTTGAAGGACTCAGGCATTCCTAAGAGTGAAATTCAAGAAGTTATTCTTGTTGGCGGTATGACTCGTATGCCGAAGGTTCAACAAAAAGTGAGAGAAATCTTCGGAAAAGACGCTTCAAAAGGAGTGAATCCTGATGAAGTTGTTGCCATCGGAGCGGCTGTTCAAGGCGGTGTCTTGAAGGGAGAAGTGAAAGACGTTCTTCTTTTGGACGTGACTCCTTTGAGTTTGGGTATCGAAACTTTGGGTGGAGTGTTCACAAAATTGATCGAAAAAAACACGACAATTCCTACAAAGAAAAGTCAGGTTTTTTCTACAGCAACGGATAATCAGCCTGCTGTAAGTATTCACGTTCAACAAGGTGAGCGAGAACTTGCTCAATACAACAAAACTTTAGGACGTTTTGATTTGGCAGATATTCCACCAGCACCTCGCGGAATCCCACAAATTGAAGTGGCTTTCGATATTGATGCAAACGGAATTGTCCATGTATCGGCTAAGGATTTGGGAACAGGAAAGAGTCAGTCGATCAAAATCACAGCAAGCAGTGGCTTGAGTGAAGAAGAAATTCAAAAGATGGTCAAAGATGCTGAGTTAAATGCAGACGCAGATAAAAAGCGATCTGATCTTATTCAGTTTAAGAACCAATTGGATCAACTTGTTTATCAAACTGAAAAAACTCTTAAAGAGTTGGGTGATAAAGTTGAGGGAAGTATTAAGAGTGAAGTCGATGCAGCTTTAACAAAAGCAAAAGAAGTGACTTCTAAAGAAGATCTTGAAGCCATTAAATCTGCGATGACTGTTCTTGAAGCAGCCAATACAAAACTTGCTGAAAAAGTTTATGCACAAGCAAGTCAGCAACAAGCTGCTTCAGGTGATGGAGCTCAAGCAGGTGAGGGTTCAGCTGATAAAGCAAAAGATAAAAAAGATGGTGATGATGTTGTCGATGCAGACTTTAAAGAAGTCTGATCGTTTTGAAATGAGATAAGAGCTGATATGATGGGAGCTGTATGAGTAAGCGAGATTACTATGAAATTTTAGGGGTCTCGCGATCTGCAACTCCCGAGGAAATTAAAAAATCATATCGCAAGCTCGCGATTCAATTTCACCCCGATAAAAATCCAGGTGATAAAGCTTCAGAAGAAAAATTTAAAGAAGCTTCTGAGGCTTATGAAGTTCTATCTGATGCTCAAAAAAAGCAGAGCTACGACCAATTTGGTCATGCAGCCTTTCAAGGAGGTCAAGGAGGAGGAAGTCCTTTTGGCGGAGGAGGTCAGGGCTTTGGTGGCTTTGGCGATCTCAATGATATTTTTGGAGATATCTTTTCTGAGGTTTTTGGTGCTCAAGGTGGTCGATCAGCAGGTGGAAGAAGAGGAACGGGGCGACGCGGATCTGATTTGCGCTATGATTTGAACATTTCTTTTGAAGAAGCTGCTTTTGGCGCTGAAAAAGAAATTGTCATCAATAAAGAAATACAATGTAAAACATGTGCTGGATCAGGCGCAAAACCAGGAACACAGTCTGAAACTTGCAAAACATGTCGAGGTGTTGGAGAAGTTCGTTTCCAACAAGGATTTTTTACTCTTTCCAAAACGTGTTCAGATTGTAATGGAGCAGGTTCAACCATTGCTCATAAATGCGTAACTTGTAGGGGAAGCGGCAAAAAACAAGATGAAGTACGCTTACAGGTAAAAATTCCTGCTGGTATTGATTCTGGTCAAAAGCTTAAACTTAAAGGTGAAGGCGAGCCTGGAACAAAGGGTGCTCCTTCGGGCGATTTGTATGTTGTGATGCACGTGCAAGAACATCCTTTCTTTAGAAGAGATGGTTTTGAAGTTTTTTGTGAGGTTCCTGTTTCTTTTACGCAAGCTGCTTTGGGTGCAGAAATTGAAGTTCCCACTGTAGAGGGTCCGGTAAAATTAAAGATTCCTGCGGGAACGCAAAGCCACAAACGCTTTCGTTTACGAAATAAAGGGATCGCACATTTGAATGGAAGAGATCGTGGAGATCAGTACGTTACTGTTATTGTAGAAGTCCCTTCACGTTTAAGTGCGGAGCAAAGAGCTCTTTTGGAGCGTTTTGCCTCTTTGAGTCATGAAAGTTATCCCGAATCACAATCCTTTGTTCACCGAATGCGTGATTGGTTTGGAAAAAACTAATACTCTATAAGAGTATGTCCTTTTTATTAAAAAGAAGTTACTTCGTTTTAGCGACTTTTATTCTTTTTTCAGCATGTGCAGGAATTCAAACAAGTCTCGATGGTTCTTCTGCAGATCAGTATGAAAAAATATTTTTAAATGCAAAACTAAAAGTTGAAGCTGAAAATTATACTCAAGCAAAACCTCTTTTAGAGGAATATTTAAAGAAAGCTCCAAGCGGAAGCCATGTTCATCAAAGCCTTTTATTTTTAGGCCAACTTTCAATTCGAGAGAAAAAATATAGTGAAGCTGATAATTACTTTAATCAGTTAATTGCAAAGGCTCCTGAATCTTCACTTAAAAATATGGCTCGTTTTTATCGAGCAAAATCATGGGATTTAGAAGGCAAGAAATTAGAAGCTCTTGCTTCTCTTTCTCAAGTGAACGATCGAGAGGGGACTTTCCCTGATGGTGAAAAAATTAAATTATTTCTCTTTTGGGGAAAGTTAGCTCGTGAAAACAAGCAAGCTCGAGATGCTGCTCTTGCTTATCGAAGAGCTTATCATTTAAGTGAAGAGCTTAGAAGTCCTTCAACACTTGCTGAGGCAACTGTTCAATTACAGGCAATTATTCAAAATGAATTAAGCATTCAGGATTTAGAAAGTTTTATAAAGATTGCAGATTCTAAAACAGTTCCAGGCATGATTGCTCTTAAGCGTTATGATGAACTCAAAATAACAGGACTCAGTCCCGTTTCTCCAACTGTCACTTATTCTTCCTCTCCAGTAGTCGTCCCTGTGGTTGAAGGAATCAGTTTAGATTCAGGACCCGTATCTGAATATTCGACTTCAGAGGCGAGTTCTGTGGATTCGCCCCCTGTTGGCGTTTCTCAAATAAGTGAAACTTTTGGAGAAGGAAATAAAATTGGATTACTTCTTCCGGTTGATAATGCTGAAAAATCATGGGGTAGGGCAATTTATGAAGGAATGCAATTAGCAATTAAGAAGAACGGATCTCGTTTGCAGCTTGTTGTTGCAGATCCTGGCACAAGTGTAGAAAGTGCAAAAAAAGCGATCGATCATCTCATTAATGATGAAAGGGTTATGGCGGTTGTTGGGCCTTTAACGGCGGATCAGGCGCAAGTTGCTGCAAAAAAAGCTGATGAA
>JBAXJW010000128.1:0-4879 GCA_037137635.1 bacterium
AATCAAGGGGGCCCGTAGTTGGTTTCTTGGTTGCATGTCCTTTTTTATTTTTGAATAAAAAGAAGTTTTTTAAAATTGTTTCGTTGTTAAGTTTTGTTCTTATGGTAAGCGCTATTGCTCTTGTTTTGAGTAAGAAGTTTGAGAAAAACTTGTTGTTTCAGAATGTTCAAAGCCAATCCAATTTAGAGAGGTTGAGTCAGTATAAAGTTGCAGAGAGTATGTTTCTGGAACGCCCTTTTTTGGGGGTTGGTTTTCGAGCCATAGAAGAAAAGAGCGCTGAATATAAAGATAAATACTTTATTGATCAAAAACAATTTAATGGTCACGCTCATAATAACTTTCTTGAATTAGCTGCTTCTACTGGTCTTCTAGGGCTGATTGTTTTTTTGTTTTGGATTTTTTTTTGGATCAAGGAAATCGTATTTTTGAAAGATCCGTTACAGGTTTTTTATTTTTCTATAATTGTTGCTTTTGTAGTTAGCGGATTGTTTCAGTCTACCATCATTGATTCTGAGTTTGTTTTTAGTTTTTTTGCGCTTTACGGACTTTCTAAGGTGTCATGCGCATAAGAGGTTGAATGTCTTTAAATTCTAAAAATAAGAATAACTTTGATGGAGTAAGAATTTTTCTTGCTTTGATTGTAAATTTTTCACATATTTCAGCACTCACTCAAGTTTCTAACTTTAAATTCTTTGATGTTATTTTTAATTCTAACTTTGCGGTCAAAGGTTTTTTTGCAATCAGTGGATTTTTGGTCACAAAAAGCTATTTAAATAGTCGTAACTTGTTTGAATATGCTGAAAAAAGATTTCGCCGTATATATCCTGCTTATATAGTATCAGTAACGATTTGTTTATTGATTGGGCTATTCGCTACAAAACTCAACTTTTGGGAATTCCTTACATCACCGATAACAATTAAATATGCTTTTGCTAACTTAACGTTTTTGAATTTTATTCAACCTGTATTACCTTCAGTTTTTGATAATAATCCAACGCAAATTCTAAATGGGTCACTCTGGACTATAAAAGTTGAGGTTGTTTTGTACTTCTTTATTCCAGTTTTAATTTATTTTTATAAAAAATTTGGTCAAGAAAAAACAACTCTTTGTTTATTTTGTCTCTCTGTTGTCTGGGTATATTTTTTTGAATTTTTATATACTGGAAACAAGGGCCAGGAGTTATCTCGACAGTTTCCTGGACAGCTGTCTTATTTCACGTTGGGTGTTTTTTTTAGTGTTAATCAAAAAGCACTTAAAAATATAGTGTTGATAGCTTTAGTTTCTTTAATCTTTTTGTTTTCTGTTAAGAACCCGATACTTAAGCTAGTTATTGATCCAATTGCTTATTCCACAATAGTTTTATTTCTTTCAACAGCTGCGTGTAGAAGCCTTAATTTAGGTAAATATGGAGATATTTCGTACGGGCTTTATCTGTATCATTTTCCAATCATTCAGCTTCTTATAAGTTTAGGGCTTTTTAAGTTTAACGCATGGCTTGGTTTTACCTCTGTTTTTTTTATTACCGTAGTTGCTGGATTGTTATCTTGGCATTGTGTTGAAAAAAAACTTTTAAAAAGAACTTTGCATTCTAATGAAGTTTAAATCCCTTTTAAATATTTAGCTTTTAGTTATTCCTGCATATAATGCTGAGGAATATATTGAAGAAGCGATTGAGAGTGTTTTAGTCAAACCTATAAGCATGTAATAGGGCGTTTAAATAAGAATGAGTCTTTTTTTAGAGATCTAAGAACTACTTCTGTTGATTTAAAAAAGTTTCATAATGAAGATATTAGTGAGTTTTTAACTTGTGATTTGTCTGTTCAAGAGGATAGGGAAAGGCTTTTGAGTAAAAAGTATGATGTTGCGGTTTGCACAGATGTTCTTGAGCATCTGGACAAGGCTTTCATTGAGGATGTTGTTGGGTTGCTTTCAAGATTATCAGATAACGTTGTGTTAGCGATAGCCAATCACTCTGATGTTTGGAATGGAGTGGAGCTTCATACAATACAAGAAAGTGATATTTGGTGGGATAGTTTATTAAAGAAGTATTTTAAGCTTAAAGATAAGCAAGTTCGCTACGATGGACGTCTTTATCAGTATTCTATGAATCGGTTAGTTTATAGATAAATTTTTTGCTAAGTTTGACTTGTGAAGACAGCGAGCGTGAGTGTTGTTATCCCTCACTATAAGTCCTTTAAATCTGTTTGTGTTGCAATAGAGTCTGTTCTTTCTCAAACGGTTCAAGTTGGAGAGGTTATTGTTGTAGATGATGGCAGTGGTGATACTTCTTCTTTAAATGTGCTTAAGGCACAATATCTACCAAATCCCAAAGTTAAAATTCTTGCATTTGATACAAATAGAGGGCCCGCTGCTGCAAGAAATCTTGGTGTTTTAAATGCGGTATTTGATTACGTTGCTTTTCTTGATGCTGATGATGCTTGGATGCCTCATAAAATAGAAGTTCAGTACGCGATTATGCAGGAGCAACGACTCAATATGTCTGCCCATTATTATGAACCTATATTGCGAAAGAAAATTGCTGACATCCGTTCAAAAAAACTAAGAAAAATTAAAAAGATTACACGGCTCAATTTTCTCCTTAAAAATCCATTCTTTACACCTACTGTTATGGTTAAAAGAGAGGTTTTTTCTTTGTTCAGTGAAAAATTTTATAGAATGGAAGATTACGAATGCTGGATTAAAAATGTTCAGAAGGGCAGCTCAGCTTTAATTTGCGAAAATCTGGCTTACGGATTTAAGCCGCCTCTAGGTTCATCAGGTTTAACCGGATCTGTTTTAGAAATGCATAAAGGGTGTCTGGCAGTACTTTTAAATTTAAAAAATGAAAAAAAGATAGGCTTAGCCTTTTTTTTGATAGCAACTTTATTTGAGTTAATTAAGTACAGGATAAGGCTTGCTAAGTTTTTTTTAAAAAATATTAATGGTTTTTATTAGGTTTTCTATAAAGATTTTTTGGGAAAATCTTTGACTGTAAATCTTCGTAGCCTTTTCTTTGATTAACTTAAGATCCGAGTCATGTAACTTACATATTTGTTGAGCACATTCTGTAGTCTGGTCTTCGAGGTTGTACCCAATTTTTTCCTTTTTGATTATATCCCTTAAGTCTCCTTTGACGGAGTTGATGATGGGAATGCCACTTGCAAGATATTCTATGGATTTATAAGAGATCCCTATAGCGGTAGTATCCTTATAAAGATTTAATCCAAAATGGATTTGAGAAAGTATTGCGTCTTTAGCCTGTCTGTCAAAAACAAAGCCGTGGTTAATAATTTTAAGCTTCGGACATTTGCTTTTGAGGCTTATGAGGAGTTTGTTTAGTTGTTCTCCGCCTCCAATGATTTCGAGGTAAATAGCTTTTTGGGATTCATTCTTTAATAGAGCCTCAAATAAATGGATACATTTGTCTTGATCAAAAATATTGTTAATAGAACCAAGCAAAAGAAAGTGAATTTCGTCTTGGAGTGTGACTTCGGAGATCTTTTTTTCTGTGTCTGCTTTGTCCATGAGGCAGAGGGGAACGTGTTTTGTAACTTTAGGAAGAGAATTGGTGCCTATCAATTCAAAGAAATATTCACAGTGAGAGATCAGGCAATCGCTTTTTTTGTAAGCCAGGTTTCTAAAGAGAATCCAAAGTGGCGCTATAAAGAGATTAAAGAAGTGTTTTTTTGTTTTTCCTAATGGGATTGCCTCAGGCCAAATATCTACAATGTCTACAATAAGCTTTGTTGAAGGACGAAAAAGTTTAATGATTAGAAGAGGAAGAAGAACTAGGTTTGTTGGGACGCTACACAAGATAACATTTGAGCCCCATATTTTTTTTTGAAAAAAAAGTTTAGCGCTAAAAATAACATGAGAGAATATTCGAGAAAGGGATAGGTTTTTTGTGTACCCAGGAACTTCTATCTTGTGCGTGTGATTGTTTGTTGTGATGTTGAGTTTGGTTTTCTTAAGGTGATCCCAGTTTGCAAAAAAAAAGTTTAATTCAGGGTATTCTTTTTTCAGGATTAACCATACTGCTGAGCTTCTGAAGTTTTGATTTTCTAAATAGTGATAGCTTATGTAGGAAATTTTTTTATTTTTTAATTTATACATTAGTTTGTATCACCAGTTAGAGCTAAGTATTTTAAAGGCGGTTCGGCATAAAATCCAAAGATCAAAAAAGAGGTTAAAGTTTTTTATATAAAAAACATCCAGAGAGAGTTTGAATTTTAATTCATCTATTCCGTCGAGAGTCTTTCCCTGCATAATTTGAGCGTGTCCTGTAAGACCTGGACGTACAATGTGCCTCAGGTGGATAAGCGGAATTTCTTTGTCTTTTGTTTCAATTATATCTTTAGCTTCAGGTCTTGGTCCTACAAAAGACATTTCTCCTTTTAGGATGTTCCATATTTGAGGAAGCTCATCAAGGTGGGTGATCCTGAGTAATTTTCCGATGCGAGTGATGCGAGGATCGTTTAGTGAATTTGCGAGTTCTCCGTTATGTTTTTGGGTCATACTTCTAAATTTGTAAATTTTAATTGTTTGTCCAAATCGGCCATAGCGGAGTTGTCTAAAAAAAATGGGGAAACCACTTTCAAGCACGATGAGTGTGGAAATAAGGAGAAATGGAATCAAAAGTAAAATGAGAGCTGCCAAAGCCAAAAGTATATCGAATAGTCTTTTGGTAATATTGCTAAAAGGTCTATAAAGATCAAAGCCAATTTTTAATGTTTGTGCTTCGGTCATGTGCTCAAGGGGAATGCGTTTAAAGATTATTGCATAGAGTTGATGATCCTCAATGATCCGTAGTCCTTGGTTGAGAGCTGCAAAGATGATTTTAGCTTCTGATTGAGAAGGATTCTTCTCGCTAGAGATAAC
>JBAXJW010000129.1:0-4854 GCA_037137635.1 bacterium
TTTTTAGTTTTGAAGAAATCCTATAAATTAAGGGGAGTATGCAAAAAAGTTATTTCATAAAGGCTCGAGTTACGTCCATCATTTTACTTTTTTCATCATCATTGATCGCCTTCGGACAAAACGTTCATGGGCATGGACAAGAACCTACACACAAAGAATTTTCGGAACTTGAACAGGGCTTTAATGATTGTAAAAAAATAAACGTTGAAAATAAGAATAGTTGTTTTCGAGATTTATATCGTGAATGCTCCAAAACCGCAGGGGTTTATAGAGCGAGGTATGGCTTAGGATCGAATAAGGCTCCACCCGAATTTGATAAAGTTCTTAAACTTAGACTGGACGTTGCCTCTGAAGTTAAAAAATTAAACATTAAATAAAGCTCAATAGTTTGTCCTTCACTCATTTTTAACAAGCTTTTAACCTGTTAAAATTATAACTTTCGATCAATTCGTTTAAATTAAAAGAAGGATGCAAAGGATTGTGTTTTTGCTTCGAATAGCTCCTTTTTTATACCCACATATATCCCTTGCTGAATCTACTCACTCTTTACCCATCAAACATTCCACAACAAAAGGCGTCGTCTACATGAAACCAGGCGAGACTCCAGACATTAAAACTCAAGCCGAACTAGAACATCACTTTAGAGTGGGCGTTGCGGAATGCGAAATCGAAAACTGCAAAAAAGAACTTGTATGCCTCAACGAACTCAAAACAACCATTCGCAGAAGTATAAAAAACTTGGACAGAACAAACACTCCATTACTTGTTTCAATTTTGATCGATATAGACGACTCTCGCGATATTTGTGAAAAAGAACTTGCAAAAGAAGATGACAAATCAAACTTCGACTTCGGGAAACTCCAAATAAAAACTCCCTCAGATTCCCCGATAGCCAACAACACCCAAGAAACCGCTCCCTCTCCAACACCTCTCAAAGCAAGTGTCATCAAACACCTAGCCCCTCCAATCCCTCAAACGACACACCTCAGAAGCATTTATTAATGTTTATTTAACAAATCCTTAACTCCTTAAGTTTTGTGTTTTTATATAGTTCAGTTAAATTTAAAGAAGCATGCAAAAGCTTATGTGTTTAATTTCCAAACCCGTTGCCTTTATTCTTCTCGTATCTTTTTCGTTTAATGCCAGCGGACAAAGCATCTCAGCTAAAATGGAAAAAGATTTTCGCGTTGATGCTCGAATAAAAGTTTCGCAAGCGGCACAAGTTCTTAATACCGCTGTCGATGCTTACGAAAAATCCGGACCTAAGGCCTTTGCTGATTCATTTGGAAGCCTTTTGAATCCAGAAGAAAAAACTTTTGTTATCAAAGAACTCAAAGGACTCCCTCCTTTTCCACGTCTCAAAATGGAAGGTGACAAGTTGGTCGTCTTTTACAAAAAAGAAATCATTGCCCAGCTTGAAAGCTACGATGTCGCACAAGGCATTTTTGAAGGCGGCCCTTTTCACTATACTTTTGACAACAACTTAGGACTTATCGAAAACCTTCAAAGCTGGAAAGCCCTTGATAAAGGCTCTGCTCAAAACGAACAACACTCTCGCTTCTTAATGAATCTTTTCATCCCTCAGGCTGAAGCAGGAATGACAACTAAGGCTGCTATTCCTCTTATGATTTGCGGCCCTTTACTCGGTGTCTTATTAGGGTATTGGCTAGGAAAGCCCTCTAACTCAACTAAGGTTGCTGATGCGAATGCAGCAAAAACAGTAGAACCTCCGCCTAGTTCGACTAACCCAACCCACGGAGGAGGGACCCCAGCAGCTGGAGACGGACAAGGAAACGTGGCTGCATCTGCACCACCCTCAACAAGAACGCCAAGCAGACAAGCATCACAAACAAAAAAAGGTATCGAGAGTAATTCAAACGATGAACTTGATAAGCAAATCGCAAAATGCCAGCAGATGAAGAATTATAACGAACGAGAAGCGTGCATAACAAAATTATATGATCCTAAATACATGATATATCCTCCAAGTCTCATCAAAGCACATGAAAAATCATGGGACGGCTACACCCCTAAAAAATGAAAATATATTGACCAAATTTTTTAAAATTTGCGCTTTTAAAATTTTCATTTAGATTAAAGCCATAATGAAGAGTTTCATGCATTTCTTAGCCAAACCCATATCGATTATTCTTCTCGTATCTTTTTCATTCAATGCCAGCGGTCAAAACATTACACCTCAAATGGAAAAAGATTTTCGCATTGATGCGCGAATAAAAGTTTCTCAAGCGGTACAAGTTATCAACACCGCTGTAGATGCCTACGAAAAATCTGGATCATTAGCATTTACAAACTCTCTTGAAGATTTACTGAGCTCAAACGAAAAAGCTTATCTCATCAAAGAGCTCAAGGGCCAGCTTTACCTGCCTCGCTTAAGAATGGAAGGCGATAAATTGATCGTCTTTCACAAAAAAGAAATCATAGCTCAACTAGAAAGCTACGATGTGGCACAAGGAATTTATAAAGGCGGCCCCTTTCATTACACATTCAACAACAACCTTGGACTCATTGAAAACCTTCAAAACTGGAAGTCCAATGAAAGAGGATCTGCTCAAAACAATCTTCGTACTTTAAGATTTTTAAGAAATCTTTTTATCCCCTATGCTGAAGCCATCAAACCCGCACTTGCAATTGGAGTTTCCGCTATTATAGGCGCGCTTGTAGGCTGGTATTTAAAGAGCGAAGCAAACAAAACCAAAATCGCAAAATATTACGAAAATCCTGTCTCAGAAAGCATTCCTGCTCACCAGTTTGGCCACTCTGCAGAAAATGCAGCTCATACAGGCAATCCTTCTAAAGCAAGAGAGTCTGACAAAAAAGACGAGACCGCTCAGGCAGATCCTCAAAAAGATGCTGCAAAGGAAAAAGAAGAAAAAGACAAAGCTTTAGCGAAAACCCCTTCCAAAGCAAAGGGCGAAGGAGGAGACTCTTATACCCTTAAAAATTTTAAACTTGTACTTGAAAAATGCACAGGACTAGCCGACAAAAACAAAAAGCTTGAGTGCCTAAATATGCTCAAAGAAAAAGTTGGCGAACGAATTGCTACAACAAACACAAGCTGTACAAGGGAAAGTGATCCTAAGAAATGCATAGCGATTAATAAACAAACAGAAGATTTCGTAAAACTTCAGGCAGAGATCTTAAACGAAATAAAAAAGCTAAATACAGATGGTGCAAAATTACAAAAACTTGTTGCACCTCCAGTAGAAACAGTTGAGAGCCCACCGCCAGAAGCCTAAAAACTTAGCAATATTTTCTCCTGACCCCTTCACCATTCCTAAAAAATTGGCTTAATATTATTTACATGAGCAAGAATTGGGCTTTAACGTTTTATTTTATTTCCTGTTTTTCACTCACAGCTTTTGGAGAAGATATCCCTACTGAGCAACCCATAGAGAATGACATACCCGTAGAGCAGAAAGCACCCATCAAAAAACTCCCTGTTAAGAAAACGGTTACTGAAAAAACAGAAATTCCGGTTGAAAAGACTATAACAACCTATAAAAATCCAGTCTTAAGCAAACCGCTCAAAGACAATGCTCTTCCAAGCCTTGCGATCAAAAAAATAAAGACTTCCGTCGAAAATGATTCCTCGCCCAAAGCTGATGAAATTCATTATGCTGAACAAAGAAAAGTTCTGAACCAAACACTCACTTCTCAAGACTGCGACCCCGTCACAGTTCGCCCTATCCATTTTTCTTTTACTCAAGAACAAATCAATCTTTCTACCAATCGCACAAATGCAACCTATAACGAAAGAATTGGTCTCACAGGAGTCACAGCCAACATCGAAGATCCAAGTGGATTTTTCTTAGGTGCAGGAAGCTATTTTGCCTCCACCGGAAAACGCGGTGGTTTTATCGGCATCGGCATTAACACAGGTTATTCGCTTTTAATCAACAATACCCTTCGCCTCACACCAAGCATTTTTGTAGGAGGCTCAGGCGGCGCAGGGGTTGATTCTAACGCAGGAGGATGGATCGTTAGACCTTCTTTCGCAGCGACTGTTGATTTAAAATACGTTTGGCTCGGCGGAGGTGTTTCATATTTCACTGCGCCCCAAGGCTACCTCCGCTCCACTCAACCCTTTGCTCAAATTTCTATTCCTTACGACTTTATGTTTACGGATTTTCTTTTTGATCCAGAAAACTATCCGCAAAAAACCCCTTCAGAACAAATTACTGGTACAACTTACAGAAAATTCCGCATTTCACCTGTGGCAAAATCCTACAACACCCCTGCCTTGCTAAAAACAACTACAAATATTATTTCACTCGCTGATAACATCAAGCTTGCAGGTGTAAACATCGAGCACTTCATGAACAAAAACTGGTTCTTTAACCTCGAACTCTTAGGTGCTTTTACAAAAGAAATCAAAGGTTACATGACTCTCATGGGTGGCCCGGGCTTTTCCTACGAACTTCTCGAAGATTTATACGTTGAGCCTCAAATCAAAGTGGGAATGCTTGGCGGCGGTAACGCAAATGTCGCAGGAGGAATCGGCACAGAACCTAGCGTTGACCTTGTATGGGAAGCTGGCAGAAGGACCAATCTTAATTTTGGCATAGGTTATTTATATTCTTTTGGAGGTGACTTTAGATTCTTCACATCTCACCTTGGTATAGGTGCGCATTTCGATGCTCATGAAACTCAAGAAAGATATGACGACACATTCAGAGGCTATGCGCTTTCTTCGCACCAGCAATCCAATTGGAAAGTAGCGCTTTCTAACTCGCATTACTTTATTGAACGTGACACAGACGAAAACATTGAACTGATCGGAATGGGACTTCGCTATTTCCTCACACCTTGGTTTTCTCTTGATGGAATGGCTTT
>JBAXJW010000130.1:0-4817 GCA_037137635.1 bacterium
ATTTTTTTCAATAAATCATAAGCTGGACATTGGTACCAAAAGTTAATTTTTTTTGAATAAAAAAGATAGAATTTTTTTGCATAAACTTTTTTTCTGTGGAGTAACGGTAGGGGCTTCCTTGGGGATGAGGACGGGCTCTTCCTCTGTCTCGGGAATTATTTCTGCTTCAACTTTTGGTTCTTCTGTGAAGCCTTGGCTCTCCATCAATTTTTTATGTGCATCAATAGCTCTACTGTATTCCCAAAAATCTAATATTCTATAATCGTCTTGAACAAGGGGGATTGTGTCTGGCGTTTTGCCTCTTTCTTCTCGAAGTTCTTTGATGAGATTGATCTTGCTGAGGATGTGCAATTTTTTTGCAGAATAGTCAGGGTTTGTTGTGGGTTCTAGAAAAAATTGAAAAGGTAATATGGTTGATTTGTAGCGAGCATAATCAACATTCTTTCGCTCCATCATAGAATAAGCAAAAGCAGGATTCGCTAAAAGTGAAAAACTTCTAACGTTTGGCATTTCAGGTTGTCTTAAAAAAGAATCAAGACCGCGTTCTCTTTTTTTGAGAAAGTGAACAAGTTCTTTTTGTAGATACTTAACAACTTCATCAGTCGTTTTGGGTTCTAGAATCTCTTTGTAGTCAGGATGCGTTAATATCAAAGAGATATTGGGTCTCTTAGAAGTAAGTGCCATGATATCAAGTGCGATATCTTTTTTACCTAAGGAAATTAAGTAATTGCTAAATTCATCACTAATGTTTCCTAACGTGTCTCCCATGCACCAATAATCAAAAAGTACAATTTTGTCGTAAACATCTATTTTTGATGCGGGAAATAGTTTCTTGAGTCCTTCTTGTATTTCTTTTTTAATTGAAATCTCTTTGTTTCCAATACGGCGACGTTGCAGCTCAGATTTAATTGAGAGGGGAATATAGGCTACATCAAAACCTGCATATTCCAAAAGAGTATCAAGTGGAGCTGGGCCTCGGCCAACCATAATGAAAAGAGGTTTTTCCGTGCCATCGTTTAAGGCTCGATTGATCATGAGCTGAGTAAGGGAAACAGCATCTTTTATTTCATTATCGTGAAGTTCTTGGCATTGAAGACAGGGGCAGAGAAAAAATACGAGGGCCAAGAAAATCAGTTGAATTTTATGCTTCACTTAAACTGCGACCCTTAGAAGTATTTACAGCTCAATGGGACAGTGAGTCAAAGGGAAAGTGGCGGTCTTCTTTCGGTATCGTAGATGATTTTGCTTTTTAAAGTTACGGGGTCTCTGATCTCACCTATGGCGATAGGCGTTCCGAGAGCCAGTATCGTTTCGGGGTCAAGGAGCGCTTGAGTCAGTTGAGCGATGTATTTTTTGCCCCTGTCAGCTCTTATGTTTTGGGTGTAAGCCGCTTGGTATTCTTGTTCTTCGGTATTCCAATAGTGACGAATCCTTTTGTAAGCTTCCCCAGATTGAAGAGCTTTTTGGGCTTTGAGTAAAAACTCCGAGGATTCAAGAGGCTTGCGCGAGAAGTTTATGTCGAGAGCGATTGATTTCATGTGGTGACCTTCAATTGCAGAAAAGGCAAGTCTTCCATAGGGATCCATGTTGCGTTGGCTGCTTAGTTTGATGGATTTACCATAATGAGTTCCGTTTTTGATTTTATTGTAGATTTGTAAGGGGTCGTCGTAAGCGTAAATGTGTAAACCTGTAATGTCAGGATTTACAGTCACAAGATCGCCGCTTGGTTTTTCTGCTTTTTCGTAAAAATATCCAAGAGTCACACTCGGAGCAAGAGAGTTAAACGTGACAAGATCGACTTGTACATGTTCAGTCTCAGCTTCTGATTTTGTATAAGCATTTGCGAAATTTGAAACAAGTGATCCTCCAAGAGAGTGTCCTGTAAAGAGTAAGCGTCGCCCGGGATATTGAGCAGAAAAAGAATTCAGAGCTTGTACGTATTTTTTGTTTAAAACGGCTTCTCTTTGAAATTCGTTAAGCGTGCGATTCGTAAAGTTTTCAACTCGAGTTTCAAGGGCGTCGCTGACTTCTCTGAATCCAGGAACGACAATCTTGATAGGCTCAAGAATTTGCGCAAGGTAACCGCTTCCTTTTCTTTTAATATTTTCGACAAAATCTCCAAAGGTAGAGGTTCCCTTTACAGAAATAATCGGGGGAAGTTCTGGGAGAAGAGGTTTGTAAACAACGATAAACATCTTGCAATCTTGTATGGGGATAAAGCTATGAAGTTTTGAATTAACGCAGCTAAAACCTTCGATGTCATATCCATCCATGAGAAGCTTTTTTTTGAGTTCGGGATTCTCTTGGTAAAGAGTTTTTGGGTCTTTAAATCGAAAAAATCCTTTTAAATAAGAATCCGCAACAGTGATTTCGTGAATGGAAGAATGTTTAGATTTTTTTAAAAAATCAAAAAGCTTGTAGCATTTGTCACTTGCGTAAAAAGCGCTGTCTATTTTTTGAGCTTGAGTCTCTTTTTCATCGAAGGAATTTGCTGCGTTATTTGTAGCGTTAAGAGATAGGTTGAGTGTGAGGCTGAGTGAAGTGAGTAAACGAAGGGTTTTAAGTTTCAAGAAAAATCCCTCATAGTGAGGCTTTATATTCAATCCCTCAAAGAGTGGCAATATGTTTGCTTGGCGTCATGCTTCAAAAGTGTTTGTCGTATAAGTTTATGAAATATGGATCAAAATTCCAATGTTGAATCGAAAGCGAGTTATCCTCGAGACAAAAGCTATTTTCGCTTTCATACACAACATATTCACTTAAATCCTGTTTTTGGGAACGATTGGTTTGCCTTGAAGGCCGAGGCCTTTGCGCGTTTTTTTGGAACACCTATTTTTTTAGTCACTCAAACTCTCGTGGTGGCTGTCTGGATATTGTTGAACGTTTTTGGTTATGCAAAATTTGATGCATATCCTTTCATTCTTTTGAATCTTGCTTTTAGTTTGCAGGCAGCTTATGCGGCTCCTTTAATATTATTAGCGCAAACGAGGCAGTCGGATAGAGATAAAGCACATGCAGAGGCAGATGCTCAACATAGAGAAGCGATTGCACAAGCGAGTGAGGAGCGAGCAATCGTTGCGGCAAAACAAACTGCACAGCTTGTTGAATTGATGAAGCAAAATACGTTGCTGACTGAGATGACTCAAAGATTGAGTGCAAGAATTGAAGCGCTCACAGTTGAAGTTCATCAAAAGATTGTTGAACCTCAAAAGTAAATTATTTCTTTTTATGACTTCCGTCGCAGAACGGAGGATTTTTTGTTTCTTTGCACTGGCAAAGTGCAACTTTTGTTTTTTCTTTTATTTCAAAAGCCTTGGGTGCAAGAGTTGAGCCTTTATGAGCTCCGTTGCAGAAGGGTTGTTTGTCGGACATTCCGCAAGTGCAATAGTAGTAAGTGCCAGCTTCAAGTTCGAAAACAGCGGGTTTGTCTTTTTTATGGTCGCTCATAATACAAATTTTATATCAAAAAACACATAAGAAAAGCCTTCTTCACTGTTCTCTTTTTCGAACAAAACCGTTTGTTTGTTGTGAATTTAAGAGATGAGTCAACAGAATGACTTTGTTGTTAACTGTATAGTCCCCTTTTGAGACAGGTTTATGCATAAGTTCTTTTTTCTTTTGCAGAGGCTTCTTCGTGCCTGGATTACTTGAGACAAGATTTGGATGAACCGCACTCTCGAGCGATTTTAGTGAATCTTTTTTTTCAATTGAAAAAAATCAATTGCAAAGTTTGTTTGATTATAAGAATACTCCCAGAGAAAAAGCTCAAGTTGTAGACCTTTCTCGTACGATTGAATTAGCGGAGCATTCGAATGCCGACTTTCACATTGAATTCCAATCTAATATTAATGATTTAAGCGAATACGAATTGCGAGTGATCTCCCTTAAGAAAGGAGATTTCGTAAAATTCTCTTCGAAGGTTTTTAGATTGGGAAATTTTCTTGGACGGGGAAATGAAACTCATGTTTGGGAATTAGAGGATGATCCTGATTACGCAATTCGAATTCCTTTTGATGCAGGATTTCGTAGGTATTGTTCCGTTGGTGAGTCGGGCGCTATTTCTCGAAATCTTCGAAATTACAGAAATTTAAAAATCATAAGAGCCTCTAGTCGGGGCGTCGAAATTAAAGACACCGACAATGAACGTTACCGCTATGCAATTGTCAAAAACGTTAAGGGTTCTTTGGATGGGTTGAGTTTTTTCTTAGAAGTGGCAGAAGAGCAGGGGCACTCAAATCCCTATGAGTTAAGTGCGAAAGATTTTTTATCTTTGTTTAAAAAAGGTGAACGTGGAGACAGGTTAAAGCTTCTAGTTTCTGCGATGCAAGATGATGGAATAGCCGTACAATGGGGCTCTCGTAAAAAAAGAGAAATTAATTCTTTTTATGATCCCAGCTTTGAATTGATGCGTCAGTATGTCTGGGATGAACAAGAGGGGCGTTGGTATAGAGTGGATGGGGTGTGATGCATAGGTTTTTATTTTTATTTTTGTTTTTAAGGTTAACTTTTTTTGATCAAAAGCTTTTTGCATCTGAAGTCTTTAATCAAAAATACGACTCCCTTTTTTCAAAGGCAGAAGAATCAGTGATGAATCATTCCCCTTCAAAAGAAAGTGCGCTTTGCATGCGTTCTCTTCCTCAAAACACACGTTATTTTTTGTATAGAAGGTATGTGGATCAAGCGATGAAGAGTCGTTCAAATTATTCTTCGGGCGAAACGCTTGTTCGAAAGTATGGGCTTATGTCGTATCTTGCTTGTCGAGAAAGTGGAGGTATGGGTGTGGCTTTATCGGCTCATGGGAGTGAGGCCAAGGTGAG
>JBAXJW010000131.1:0-4815 GCA_037137635.1 bacterium
ATTTAAAACGTAAAAAATTAATAAACGCCTATGTAGGTTTAGGGAATCAAAATACAACTGTTATTTTAATTTCATCAGGATTGAGTCAAACCTAACATTCATACCTCCGCAATTACGATTATCCGTGACGATATTATAAGGACTTATGCGAAGCATTTTCACTAAACATAATGTTCTATTTTTGTCCTCGGCAAACTCAATCTCTTTAGCGTTTATACTACGTACAGACCCTCGCTTATTCGGATAGTGACAGACTTGTCTTTCCGAGTAAGGTTCAAAGCCTTCAAGTTAGGGCCAGAAATAGGGTAAAAAACTACTTTTGTTTCAAAAATTCTTTAAAAAGAACATCACCCTTAAGTGACTCGGATTCCTTTGATGAATAAACCACATTTGAACTATCTCGTTCACCTTGTGGCTGTACATCAACATTTTTCCAAAGTGACCAGAATCCATCAGTTACGGCAATTGTAGTCCACTCTCCACCATCAGGTTTCTTAAAATTATACTCAGTCTTTCCTGATCTTTCATTTATAACGTGCGGAATGATTTTACCTTCCCATGGTGAATTAGAAAAACCTTCAAATTTTACAAGAACAGTTTTCAAACTTTTAGGCTGTAACCCAATAACCGTTACACGTTTACCATCATCAGAAACAAACACTCTTACACGCTCGTCAGCCTTAGCATTTTTAAGACCAGTATCTGATGCACTAAAAGCCGAAGGAGAAAAACACAAACTTGATAAGATTAAAACACCCAAACAAAACAAACCTAATAATTTCTTCACAATAAGCCTCCAATTAAGTTTATGTTATTTAAAAACACTCTCCGATACAATAATAAAAATTGACACTGTTAATTTCTCTTTAGAACTCTATAAACCTTGCGTGCTTAAAAGTTTTCTATACAAATAGATATCCGAAGACTGTCCGTCATCACCTAAAAAATCCTATCCTCTGATTATCTGTTTGCGTATTTGCTTCGAAAGAGTCCTTTTTTTCGATTGATGCTTCCTCGTAACTTGCAACGTCAGCGAGTGGTCACTCAAGCAGAAGCATGTTTTGCAAAGGAGAGGGTTTTTGAAACCTCTCATCGCTTAGGGATTTTGATTTGTGTTTTTGAATTTGAGCAAATGGTTTTAGTTTTTGCGGATAAAGGTTTTGAAGGAATTGTGGAAAGTGATTTTTGGAGAAAGCTTGGAGTCACTCTTGCCAAAAACTTTGATGCAAAAAATCCAGGTGAAGAATTTACTGAGGCTCTTTTAGAGATTAAAGAAAAGGTTTTGCCACTTTTTCCTTCTGTAAATGAAGGCCACAAAAACGAGCTGCCTGATCATTTAAGAAAAAAGTAATCTTAAAGTTTTGGTAAAATTTCATCAACAAAACTTTGCCATCCTATGCCTTGGATGTTTTCGGATAAGTCTCGTTGTCTTCCTTGTGGGACAATTAAAAATCCAGGCACATTAGGAAAGTCTTCTTGAAAGGCAAGTATGCCTGAGCGATCTCTTGATGAAAGTGTGCTGCTTTTGCACTCAAGAGCTGCAACGGGTGTGCTTCCTCTTAGAAGCAATAGGTCGACTTCAACCCCGGTGTGAGTTCTCCAAAATGCAACCTTGAGGTCAATTTCTTGGTATCGAATATTTGCGATGATTTGTGTGGCGACCCATTGTTCAAAACGACGACCGCGATCTGTTGCGGAAAGAGTCGTGAATCCAGAGTGATGAATCGCATTTGTGACGCCAGTATCAAAAAAATAATATTTGGGATGCGTGATAAGTCTGCGCCGCGCACTTCTTTGATATGAGTCTATTCGATATGCAAGAAAGGTATCTTCTAGAATTTCGTAATATTGCTGAACTGTTTTGACACTTACTCCACACTCGCGGGCAATGGAGCTGTAGTTGACGATTTGTCCGTCATTTTCAGCAGCAATTTCTAAAAAACGAACAAAGGGCCCTGCTTGTCGAATGAGACCTTCTTGTAAGATTTCTTCTTTCAAATAAGTTTCGGCATAACTTCTAAGAAATTGTTTAGATTCAGTTTTATCAAGAGGCTTGTTAGGATTCCATAGAATAGGAAGGCTTCCCCATAATAAGGCTCGTTCTAGTTGAAAATCTGAATCTATTTCTTGAGAAGTGAGAGGAAAGAGTTGCATGCTGACAGCTCTTCCTGCGAGAAGGTTGGCTCCTCCTCGTTTGAGCTTTCGAGCACTCGAGCCAGTAAGTACGAATTTGATGTCGTGGCTTTCGATGAGATCATGAACTTCATCGAGTAGTTGAGGAATTTTTTGCACTTCGTCTACAAAAATAGTTCCTTTCGGGTGTCGTCGATGATGGCTTAGAACTTCTTCTCGAAAGCACCCGGGCTCCCGTATGTAGCTTAAATATTCAGTTTGGCTCAAAAGATTTATCATCAAATCTTCAGATCGAAGAAGATTTCGAATCCACGTGCTTTTACCTGTTTGGCGAGGTCCAAGGATGAGGCAGCTTCTTCGCTCAGGAAGCTGAATTTGCCGCTTGAGTATTTCCTTACCCATACTCCAAAATTGTAATGTTTTTTTGTATTAAAGTAAACGTTAATAAATGATGTGATTTTTCAGATTTAAAACGATTACTTGCTAGGTGCTGCAGGTGCTGATTCAGCAGGAGCCGGAGGTGCAGGTGTTTGCACAGGTTGTGCATTCACTTTTGTGTCTACGATCACAGATTCGCCTGCTTCGTGGAGTCTAAACCAAGATAAGAATAAACAACTTGCAGCCAAAAACAAAGAGCACCACATAGTCGCTTTGAAGAGGAAATTTGTTCCTCCGCTGCTTCCAAATACGCCCTGGTTGCTCGCGCTAAAAAAGCTTCCGCCTTTAGAGGGTTGCAAAAGAACGAGAGTGATCACAAGAATACTGACAAGAACTTGAAGAGTTGTAACGAGTGTTAACATTTTAGAAGCCTCCGCGGCCCATAGATCCCACAACAAGAAAAGCTAAAAAGCCCAATAAAACTACGCCAAGGGTAAATACGGGAGTCACCATGTACAAGCTCTTAAGTAGGCGATCTTAAAGTTCGAGTCAAACACGCAAGTAGATCTCGGTAGCTTTTAGCTTCAAGAGAAGCGCCGCCCACAAGAGCACCGTTCACGCGCGGTATACTTGAGATGGCCCCCAAATTTTCGGGTTTTACAGATCCACCGTAAAGTATAGAGAGGTCAAAACCTGCTTGTGAGCAAAGTTTGTAAATAAAATCATGACTTGCTGCGATTTCTTCATTTGTCGCTGTCACGCCTGTTCCAATAGCCCAAACAGGTTCGTAGGCAAGAACAAGTTGCTTTTGAAGTGCGTCTTTGCCAAAGGCATCGGCTACTTTAAAAAGAGGATTGAGTTGAGCCTCGATCACTTTTTCGAAGCGACCTTGTTTGCGCTCGTCCAGGTTTTCTCCGATACAAAAAAGAATTTTAAGCCCATGCTCGAGACCAATCTTGCAACGTTCCGCTGCGCTTTCGTTCGTCTCTCCGAAAAACTGCCGGCGTTCACTGTGCGCGACAATGCTGCCTTTGACTCCCAATTCAAGAAGTTGATTCACGCTTGTTTCGCCTGTGAGGGCACCTTCAAGTTTGTAAGCAAGGTTTTGGCTTAAGACGTCGATCTTATTGCCCTTTTCTTGGCTTTTTCGGCAAGCTGTTTCGAGGAGTGACGGGCTAGGGGCCACATAGCATTCGTGCCCAGCTGGATCGATATCTGCTAAAGAATCAAAAAAAGCCTCAACGTCTTTTCTCGTTTTGTAGAGTTTCCAGTTACCTGCAAGTATCGCCATGTTTTCTCCTTTGCGATGATGAATCGTTATCGATGAACGCGCTTGAGTGATTCGATTCCTGGCATTGCTTTGCCTTCGATCATCTCAAGGCTTGCTCCACCACCTGTTGAAATGTGAGTGAAGTGTTGATCCAATCCGCTTGTATTCAGAGCGGCAACGCTATCGCCGCCTCCACAAACTTTTACACAGTTGGGAAGATCGACAATCGCTTGAGCTAAGCTCATCGTTCCTATATCGAAAGGTTTTTGTTCAAAAACTCCCATGGGGCCGTTCCAGAAAAGACATTTCGTTCCCGCTAATTCGCGAGTGTAGAGTTCAATAGTTTTAGGTCCGATATCGAGTCCCATCCACCCTTTGGGGATGTGTGCGTTTTCGGAATCCTTCACTGCATGAGGAGGATCAAAGCTTGTCGCTATTTTGTGATCAACGGGAAGAAGGATCTGACAGTTTGCTTCTTTCGCGCGAGTTATGATTTTCCCAGCCAAGGTCACCTTATCAAGTTCCACAAGGCTTGAACCCACATCCACCTGCAAAGCTCGCAAGAATGTATAAGCCATTGCGCCTCCGATGATGATTTTGGAACTCTTCACGAGGAGAGCTTCGATGACTCCCACTTTGTCGGAAACTTTGGATCCACCCAAAACCGCTACGAAAGGACGATCAGGATTATGAATCACACGACCGAGTTCAGAAATCTCTTTTTCTAAAAGAAAACCCGCGTACTTGTCTTGCATGAGTCCAGGTAATGCAGACACGCTTGCATGAGCGCGATGGCAAGTGCCAAAAGCGTCGTTTACGTAAATATCTGCAAGCGCAGAAAGTTTCACCGCAAATTCGTTGTCGTTGTTTTCTTCTCCGGCATAATAGCGAAGATTTTCGAGCAACATGATTTGGCCTTCACGCAATTCTTTGCTTTGTTTTAAAACAGGATATCCAGTTGCTTCGTGAGCAAAAACCACATCACATTTTAATTTTTCACCAAGCAAGGTTGCCACAGGTTCTAATGAAAAAGC
>JBAXJW010000132.1:0-4811 GCA_037137635.1 bacterium
GAGTGGATTGCGACGGTTGTTTCAGAATTTGAAAAACAAGTCTGGAATCCTGATTCTGCAGTAGAAATTTTTAAAAATGTCGCGACTCAGTTTTCAATAAAAATGCCCCAAGTTGCAAAAGCTGTTCGCGTTTTGTTGACGGGTAATTTACAAAGTCCTGATATGGCGATTGTTGTGGGAGCTCTTGGAAAAGAAAAAGTTCTGAAGAGACTCCGTCAATTTACCGCCTAACGCACAGCTCCTCAACGCATAGTTTCGTTCTTACTAAGTGCCTGAATTCCCGAAGCTAAGGTAAATTTTATATTGGGGGGAGCGCATGATTTATTGTCAGGGTCTTAGCAAGAGGGGTGCTTTTGCATTTCTATTTGCATTTGTTTTAGCCGCACCGCTTTTTGCACAACAAAATTTAGAAGAACTCGAAAGTGAAGTTTTGAGTGGATCGGGTGGATCTAAGGGAGCAAAGTCATATTCAAGTCCCGTTGTCGAAGAGGAAGTTTTGAGTGCTCCTAAGAAAAAAAACCCCTCTGTAAGCTCTTATGAGACTCAATCCGGAAGTTCAGGAAATACAGATGATCAGGATCTTCCGCTTCGTTCATCCGTTAAGTCTATAAAATCAAAAAGTGCTGATCAAAAAGTTTCGAGTGATATTGATGAATTGATTAATGGACCGAAGTCGATTCCTTTTAGCCACATTTTCGTGGTGAAACATCAGTACATTTTCAAAAAAGGACGTCATGAAATAATGCCGTTTACTCTTGGGATTCAGCCAGGTGATAGCTTTCGTCGTCAATTGTCTATGGGCTTTGGTTACCTGTATCATCTCAATGAAAGTTTTGCGATTGAAGCTTTGCACCTCAACTTTTTTACAAATTTAGAAACAGGATTTTCAAGAAATTTTAATAAAAACACTTTGCTTGAAATTGATCGCGTAGAACCTGTTGTGACTTTAGGAAGCGCTCTTCAGTGGGCACCGTTTAGAGGGAAAGCAGCGACAGCAGAAAATATTTATAATTTTGAAGGATATCTTTTTGCGGGTGGTGGAATGACTCAGTTTGAGGTGGGTTCTGCTCCTACAATTATGAGTGGATTGGGAGCGCGTGTTTTCATGAATCGTCGTTCAACGCTTAAGTTTGAATTCAGAGATTATGTGGATTTGAAGAGTGAAGTTGGAAATCGCTTCAACGTTGTCTTAGGCGCGGGAATTCTTTTGGGAGCACCTGAATTATGAAAAAAATAAATTTTTTAATGATGGCCGTTTCTGTCGGCGCAACGTCGACCCTCGCTCATGCAGCTCGTCCTCAAAAAGCGAAACAATCAACTGTAGAAAATATCCAAAAGCCAGTTTTGAAAAGAACGATTCGTCCGATGGCTCATTCAGGAGAATCTATTCGATACTTAATTGAAGAAAAGCAATACGATCAGGCTTTGCGGTTACTTGCTTCTTCGAATGATCCAAATGCACGTGCTTTGCGCGCGATGATTTTTGAGCAAATGGGTTACGATCATGCTTCTTTGATTGAATATGTCGCAGCTTATCGCGCAAGACCTTCGTTGGAAGGATTGGCTAAGATAGGATCTCTTTCTTTTGTCTTAGGTGAGTCGAGACTTCTTCAGGGAGTTTCGGGTGAGGGAATGGGGATGCGTTTGGCTCTTGCTCAAGACGCTTTGAATGTAGGTGACATCAGCAAGGCTCGTTCACTCATTCCGACTCCTCAGGATATTTTGAATCTTCAACCCTCTCTTTTTAAATCAAAAGCGATGATTCTCTCGAGCGCTGTTTTGAGTGCGAGCGGAAATTACCGTGACGCTCTCGAAATGTTGGGTGGAAACTTCTCTCAAACACCGGGAGTTGACCTTTCAGAGATTCGCCTACAACGGGCTTTGATTCTTTTTGATGTGAAGAAATACGGAGAAGCTCTTGATGAGTTGAAGTTTGTCACTCGATCTTCACCTTCTTGGTATCGCGGACAGTTGGTAGGAGCTTGGTCAGCTTTTCACAAAGAAGATTACAACTTGGCTCTTGGCCAGTTGATGAATTTACGAAGTCCTTTTTTGGCTGGAAAGTTCAATCCTGAAAAACATTTATTGCAAGCCATTGTTCTTTTTCAACTGTGTCACTACGAAATGGCAGGAAGAGCTCTTAAGAAGGTAAAAGAAGAGTATGGAAATATGAATTCAGCTTTTTCAAGCGTTTCTTCTGCAACTTCAAATCCTACTTCTTTCTACAATCAGCTTAAAGCTTTTGTGGGCGGAAAAATGAAAGAAGAAAGTAGCTCTTTGGATAGAGTATGGGATGGCGTGGCTTCACAACCCTATGTCGCTAAGCTTTCGAATTCTCTTGAAAAACTTCGATTTGAAAGAAAAAAAATCGATGCAGACTTTAGAACACGTGAGCTTCAAGGAATACGTGGAGTGCACTTAAAAGTTTTTGATCGAATGGAAGAACTTTATCTCACAAAACTAGCAAAATATTCACAAGCTCTTGTTGAAAAGATGAAGAATGATGCAAAAGAAAGTCTTGAAGGAGCTCTTGCTGCGGATCTTGAAATCAATACTCGTATTCGTGATCGTTTGATCAGAGCTGCTGGTCCAGTGAATAAGTCGATTGACTTTAAAAAAGAAGTTCAAAAAGGATATGAGTTTTGGCCTTTTGAAGGTGAGTTTTGGAGAGATGAAACAGGCGGATACGCCTTTGCGACGACAGATGTGTGTGAGGAGGGTGCTCGGTGAAATTACAACGGCAATTATCGAAGATTCTAGCGGGAAGCAGTTTAATTCTAGGAGCTGTCAATTCACCTCAAGTCTCTGCTCTTGAGATCAACTGGAAAGCCGTTGGCAAATCTAAGAAGGTTGATGCCGGTGTGAATGCGGAAAGGGTCATTGATCTCGATCGTATTCGTATCACACAAAAAGTTACGTTGAGAGAAGCTCCTCGTTACAACCGTAATGATTTACAGCTTGAAGGTGCGCGCCTTCGTAAGGTTGATGAAAAGACAGAAGAGCTTGTGGATCAAATTCAAAAGCTCATTCGCAGAGAAAAGCAAAGGCAACGTGTCGGCGAATTAAAGATGCGCCTTGCAGAGCTTTATTATGATCGCGCTCGTTTTATTGCCTTTAAAGAATCTGAAAGCTGGGCGAAAGCTGTAGAGGAATGGAATTCTCTTTCCTCGGCTGAGCGTGGTCGCAAAGCACGTCCTATTTTAAAAACTCCCGAAGCGAATTCTTTTCGTAAAAAATCACTCCTTCTCTATAATGAGTTAGAAGCTCAAAGTCGCGGAGCTGATAACGGAAAGTCGCTCATGATTGATCGTGACGAGGTTCTTTTTTATCTCGCGACAACTCACAACGAATTGGGTGAATCAACTCAAGCGATTAAATACTTTGAAGAACTTACTAAGAAATTTCCAGGAAGTGAAAAAGCTGGTCTTGCGAAACTTTCACTTGCCGATGCTTATTTCGAATCGAACCAATACAAGAAAGCGTTGCCTCTTTATTTAAGTGTCGCTGCGAATAAGAGCGAAGAGATTGCTCGCTTGAGGGCTTATTCTACCTATAGAGCAGCCTGGTGTTATAGTAATGAGCAGGATTATAAGAAAGCAACTCTCGCTTTCTTGAAAACAGTTGATCTATCTAAAAATGATAAAAGTGCACAGAACTTAAGTTTTATTCGTGAAGCTTATTCAGATCTCGCTTCTTCTTTTGCTTTATCAGGACAGTACAATGATGGCTGGAACTACTTTAGAGAAAGTGTTCGAAATAAAGAGCTTTTAGAAAAGTACGAACTTTCTGCCGCACAAGTAGCGAAGGATCGTGGCCATTATAAAATCGCTGAATTTTTCTACGGAAAATTGCTCTCTAAATCTCCAACCGCAAGTTTTGCACGTGATCTCTCTATCGATCGTGCAGAAAACGCAAAGAAATCTGGAAATCTTGAGCTTTATGCAGAAAAACTTGCTGAACTCTTGCGAGATTATGGTTCGGGATCTTCTTGGTTGAAAGCTCAGAAATTTGATTCGAATACAGAAAAGCAAATGGTCGATGACCTTGTTTCGATTATTCGAAGAGATGCAAAGAACTTTCACCAGGCGGCTCAAAAGAAAAATAACCCTGCTCAGCTCAAGAGAGTAAAGCCACTCTATGTAACTTATTTTGCTTTTGTTCCAGAAAAAGCTCCTGATACAAAAGAGAATGTTCATGAAATGCGTTATTATTTCTCTGATTTGCTTTACGAAGCAGGTGAATACATTCAGTCTGCTAACGAATATAAAAAAGTAGGCGCTGGAAAATATGAAACGATTGCTGCATTCAATAGAATCCTTTGTTTTAGAGAAGCGGCAAAAGCTGACAAGAAATATAATGATGATTTGTTAGCTGCAACAAATGATTTTGTATCTCAGTATCCTAACGATAAACGTGCGGGAGATTTGATGTATGCAAGTGCTAACCAAGCTTTTGAGTCAGGTTCACAAGATCAGTCTGTGAGCACTTTGAGAGCGATTATTAGTCGTTTTGCGAATACTGAACGCGGTGTTGATGCAGCTGAGAGAATCCTGTTCTTAGATGAAAAGAATGAAAGCTTTGATGCTGTTTTAAAAGATGCCAATGAATTTGCTGGAAATGCAACTTTGATGGCAACAGGCGGAGAGAAGTTTAAAGACATGATCAGCGATGTCCGCAAAAAAGCTGTTGTGAAAAAAGTTGAAAAAATGCCCGAGTCTGATAAGTCAGAACAAGCTGCTAAAGCGGCGGCATTCTTGACTGTAAGTGCACAGGTTGCAGGAGACTTGAAAGAGAAAATTCTTAATAATGCG
>JBAXJW010000133.1:0-4798 GCA_037137635.1 bacterium
GAATATTTGAGCGCATTGAAATCACAAAAAAGTACTATATGATTATAGGAAGGGTTTAGAATGAATTTTAAGAAAATTTCTTTGATTATTTTTTTTATAGTTCTAGCAATCGGATTGGTCCCTTTTCTTTATGATCAACTAATAGTTGGACCAGCGTTAGCAAGGTGGAAAGTAGAAAACGTAGAGCCGATAAAGCAAAAAGCAATTAAGGCTTTACCTCAGTTTAAGGAAGATTTGAAGTCTTTGCAGCCGAAGTTAGAATTTCTTAAATCAAAGAGAGTTAAAGATGCAGGACCCTTTTTAAATCCGCGTATGAATTGGAAATTTAAAGACAAGGGAACTTTGCCTCAAGAATGGGAATCGAAAGTAGATAAGTCACAGGTGTTTTCAATAACAGAAAGCCTTAAAAATAATCTTAAAGATTTAAATAACAATTTTCTAGAAGCAAATGTTATAGATTTTTCTCAAGTGGATACCGAATGGATTCATAAGTTAAGAGATTATGATTATTGGAATATAGATAAAAATAGTCCTTTAGAGGCAGAGTCCAGGTATACTCTGGTAAACAGTCCTACTCTTAACCCGTTAGAGGTTGATTTTATTAAAATTCATTTAATAAAAGCGAAAGTCAAAAGCGATGATGAATACATCGAAGCGATTAGAGATGTTTTGCACTTCGCACATTTAAGTTTTTCAACCGAAAGTCGTGAAGGAATGTTTTTATTTTTTATAACTCTAGGAATAGCTAAAATTGCTTCTGATGCACGTACTGGAGTTCTTGAGAAGTTGGGGCCTTGGAACGTTCTCCTTGATGAAAGCGAGAAAAAAAGATTTTTAAAGGTCTTTGCTCTTATGGATTTTTTTGCTCGTCCTGGGTTTGCTGTTGATCTTGAAACAATGAGGGAAATTTATAAAGATCAAAAATTCTCTACAGGAATATGTGCTGTCATTCGTTATGGTACTCAGTTTGATAAAGACGTTTGGTCGGCTGTGTCAGACGCTATGCCTTTAGAGTATAGAGAGTTTAAAAGACTAATCTTGGAAGATTCAGCTGGTTGTCGTTTAACCTGGATTAAAGAAAAAGCGCCACCTTGGGTGAGGTTACCAAGCGAAACGAGCACACCTTATGCATTTAATGATTCATTTGCTTTCTATGATGAAAAAAGTGATAAAATGCCTTTTTTTAATTATGTAAAACCATTTTTTAGATTCATTTTTCTTATGCCAAAAACTAGAGCGTTTATAGGTTCAATGTATATTTATGTTTTGACTCCTGACTCACGATTTCTCAAATATCAATGATTTAAATACAATTTATTTTTGCTTACGGATTAGAATGTTGGATGTGTAAGTTTATTTAAGTAAATTTTTTTATTTTTCAAAATATTCCGTTGTAGAACCGAAATTAGAGGTAGGGGGACAAGGGGTATGGGCAAAAGAGAGCTGGGTGTTGGGGCATCAGGGGGCTTAAGGGGTAAGGGTAAATCCGGTCTGCACTCCCTCAAGAGAGTGACTTCTAAAACAGGGGTTTTAGTCTTCATATACTTGATGGAGTGTGGATCAGCTCTAGCCGGAGGCTATCTTCCAAAAGTTATTTACGGAAAAGATGAAAGACTTGAGGCTGCTTACTATCCCAACGAAAGAGTGAGGGCTCTTTCGCGTTCTGTTGCAGGAAGAGTGGGCAAATATCTTTTAGTGAAGGAAGGGAATGAGTTTGCACTTCCAAATCTCACTTTAGAACACACCATGGGTGTTTGTGCGAATGAGCGCTTTGCAACTCAAACCTCTTTTGTAGAGTGCAGTGGTTTTTTGGTAGGGGCTGATTTGCTTGTGACTGCTGGGCACTGCATTCAAAATCAATCTGATTGTGATCAAAATAAATGGGTTTTTGATTATGTCTTAAGCGCACATTCATTACCCGAAAATAAAGTTTACGGTTGCAAAGAAATTGTGTCGCAAGATTTAAGTGTGGCAAATGATTACGCTGTTATTCGTCTCGATCGTCCAGTTTATGATCGTAAGCCTCTTGCTTTGAGACAAAGTGGAGAAGTGAGTCCTCAATCAAAATTGATTGTCATGGGGCATCCGTCTGGATTGCCATTAAAAATAGATGACAACGGATCGGTGAGGGAAATACCTGCTGATCAAAATTATTTTGTAGCAGAACTCGATACCTTTGGAGGAAATTCAGGTTCGCCTGTTTTGAATCAGCAGACATTAGAAGTGGAAGGAATTCTTGTTCGTGGAGACCGAGATTATTCTTGGAACCCGGAACTTTCATGTGCGGTCGCAAATGTCTGCGCAAATGGAAGTTGCCGAGGTGAGGATGTCCAAAAAATTACAAAAATTAAAGGGTTGCTTCAAATTTAAGATGTTGAGTCTTCAAGTCTTTGGATGAATTCAAGATCAAGTTGAGTGAGTCCGCCTCCAGTGGGAAGCGTGTCATGAGTTGAAAGGTTAAGGATCACTTTGTTGTACACGTTCCAGATTTCTGGATGATGATTTAACTGTTCAGCAATCAAAGCAACTTTTGATAGAAAAGCAAAAGCTTCTAAGAAATTTTTAAAGCTATATTCACATTTTAGAAAATGATTCTCAATTTTCCATTTTGGAAATTGTTTGAGTTTTTGTTCAAGAGTTGCTTGTGAAAGAAGATCACGTTTTAAATTACTCATTTGAGATAAACTTTAAAATACTTGAAAAGTCTTTTTCAGCCCAGCCTTGAGTGCGGTGGATTTCGTATAAATTTCGAGCTAATTCTCCGAGAGGGATTTTAGACTTAGAAGAAAGGGCTGCTTCTGCGGCAAGACCTAGGTCTTTGCACATAAGTTGAACTCCAAAGCCTCCACTATAGTCTCTAGAAGAGGGCACGTTTTCCATAGCGCCTGGATAGGGATTGTAGACTTCAAGCGACCAGTTGCGACCGCTGCTTTGGAGCATGATTTCTGAGAGAACTTTGGGATCAAGGCCAAGGTTTTTTCCCATGGCAAGGGCTTCGGATGTGCCAATCATGTGAATAGCAAGAAGCATGTTGTTGCAAACTTTTGCAACTTGGCCGCAGCCGCTGGGTCCTGCATAAAATATCTTTTTACCCATTTTCTCTAAGATAGGTTTTGCCTTTTCAAATAGAGCTTTTTCTCCACCAACCATGAAAGTGAGCGTACCTGCTGTTGCGGCTCCTGTCCCGCCAGAGACAGGCGCGTCGATCATCTCAAATCCTTTACTGAGAGCAATTTTTTGAACTCTTCGAGCTGCATCGGGAGCAATGGTGCTGCAATCAATCAAGAGAGAGTGGGGTTCAGCGTTTGGAAAAATACTTTTGCTATATAAATCCTCAACGTGTTGAGAAGCAGGAAGCATCGAAATGATAACGTCTGCATTTTTGATTGCTGAATGAATGTCTTGAGCAACGATCAGATTGTCTTTTTTGGCAGCTTCAATTGCTTTGGGGTTTAAGTCAAAAACCTCTACATTCAGAGATGCTTTTTTGAGATTGACGGCCATTGGATGGCCCATGTTTCCGATGCCAATAAATGCAATTTTTTTTGTCATGATTGTGAGTCTCCTATGAGGTCTTGAAGAGGGTTTGTTCCATCTTTAAGAGGTGAAGCAAAGTGAGCGTTGATATGCGAAGGGCTTAGGTCCGCAACTGTCTTTGGATTCCATTGGGGATTATTATCTTTGTCGATGAGTAGAGCACGAACGCCTTCTTGAAAGTCACCCATGCGCGTGGATTGAGCTGCGACAAACCATTCTTGATAAAATGACTCTGCGATTGACCAGCTTTTTCCTTTTTCCCAAAGAGCATAGATAAGTCCAAGGGATGTCGGGCAAGCTTTTTGAACGTTTGTGATAATTGTTTTTTCCCATTCGTTCTGAGGAGAGTATTCTTTTGCCCATTTTCCAAGTTTTTTAGCATTTGTGTTTTTTAAAAAAAGATCGATGAAATTTTTGTTTGATACAAAATCTGTATTTTCATCTTTTTTTGAGTGGGTTTGGAAAAAGCTCAAAAGATTTTTTTCAAAATCATTTTGGTTTTGAGAATTTGAATTGCTCAAAGATTCTAAGAGTTTTTCTTGATCTGAATCGTTGAGCCAAAAATCTGCAAGTCTTAAAAGAAGAGCGTCAGCAGCTTTGATTCGAGCTCCAGAGAGACCAAAGAAAAGTCCTCTGTTATCGGATGCCTTTCTTAAGAAATGATTTGCGCCTACGTCAGGAATTAATCCGATTGTGATTTCAGGCATTGCCATGCGTGTTGAGTCTGTGACGATTCTGTAGCGAGCTCCCTGCATAATTCCCATGCCGCCACCCATTGTGATTCCATGAGCCCAAACAATAAGAGGTTTTTTATAAGAATAAAGTGAGCAATCAAGGCGATATTCTTTTTCGAAAAACTCGTCACAATAATTGGATTTTGATTTCATTGATTCATAAAGCGCTCGAATGTCGCCACCCGCACAAAAGGCTTTGCCTTTTCCTCGAATCAAAACACCAAAAATTTCTGAGTTTTTTTCCCACTCTTTTAGTTTGAAGTGTAACTGTTCAATCATGGAGAGGGAAAGAGAATTGAGTGCTTTTTCTAAATCTAAAGTGGCAATTCCAAGAGATCCTTGTCCCACTTTTATGACTTCAAGTTTTACGGGCTCAAATGTTACGGACATCGTTTTGAGATTAACTCAAAGAACAAAAAACGTCAGTTAGCTTTAGGGTTTTTTGAATATGATTCTTTGAGAAAAATAAAATATAAATCCAAATTCAGAGGAATAATTAATACAACTTTACAAAGATCTATATAGGG